>JAAYLF010000362.1 GCA_012522035.1 Clostridiaceae bacterium | reverse complement strand
GCTTTGACACCTCCACTATCATGTTGAGCTGGTTTGTCTTTCTGTAAGAGTCTCCAGGGCTTGGCAGCTGGTTTCCAAACTCATCGTAACGATATCTTGCCCTTGCATAGAACAGTGCCTTTTTTCCGTCCAGCTCGTTAAGACCTTCCTTGATTATTAGCTCGCCCTTGTTGTTGTAAATATTCTCAGGTGCGGTAACCTTTATGCCACCAAACAAATCCACCAGCTCTACAAAGCCGTCGAAATTGATAAGCATGTACTCATCAATTCTGTAACCCAGCATGCTTTCAATAATATCGCTCATGAAATTTAAGCCCTTGTTTTCAAACTTTCCATGAGGATATCCTACAAGCCTTCCCAAATAAGCGGTCATGTTGATTTTAAAAATACCCTTTGCATGCAGCAATCCTTCTTCGGCCAGCTTTTCCTTAACCCAGTCCTCGTAAGGAATATATGCATCCCTGGGTATGCTGATAAGCTTTATCTTTTTGTTATTTTTGTCAATATTGACAATACAAATGGTGTCAGTAAGACCGCCGGCATCGTCCGCACCAAGAAGAAGGATGTTCAAATCTCCTTCTGCATTTGGAATGGACGGTTTTGGTTCTTCCGATTCTGATGGGTCCTGTGAAGGATTTGGCGTTGGAATTTTAATTCCAGCGCCAATACTAGTTCCAGGTTTGATATCATTTGGATTTTCAAGTTCGTTGTTTAAAAAGTTCCACAAAGGAAGCAGTAAGTTGAAATACAAAAGTCCAAACAGTACCACGCAGCTGGATGTAATCAAGTACCTCCTGGCTGCCTTGTTTATCTTCATTAGCTAGTTCACCTCAAAGCTTTGTCTTTTGCATGTAAAAATGTCAATTCAAAATATCCACGTAACTTGCATGGTCTCCGAATGGATCAATATTCTTGCCTTTAATAAGTACGGTTTCAACCGTATACAATCCATTGGCATAGTCAAGAGCAATTACTGAATACTCGGGAAGCTCGCTCATAGTTACACTGTGATGAACATTCCTCTTGAGGGAGTTCAATATGTCTTTAGCTCTTGCCACATTCTGAATCGTAACTATCTGTGATGCCACTTCCTTGAGCATGTTGAGCTGGTTTGCCTTTCTGTAAGGATCTCCCGGGCTTGGCAGCTGGTTTCCAAACTCATCATAACGATATCTGGCCCTTGCATAGAACAGCGCGGTTTTTCCGTCCAGCTCGTTAAGACCTTCCTTGATTATTAGTTCTCCCTTGTTGTTGTAAATATTCTCAGGAGCGGTAACCTTTATGCCTCCAAACAAATCCACTATCTCAACAAACCCCTCGAAGTTGACATGGATGTATTCGTCAATCCTGTAACCCAGCATGAGTTCTATGATATCGCACAGAAAACTTATGCCCTTGTTCTCAAACTTGCCTCCCTGGTAGTTGAGAATCTTCTCGCCAACATATGGCGCCGCATTAATCTTAAATGACCCTTTGACGGTATCAAAACCAACCTGCCTCATTCTCTCTCTGATGGCTTCATCATATGGAACGTATGCATCTCTCGGAATTGATATAAGTTTTATTTCCTTCGTCTTAACATTTACATTGACAACAATAATCGTGTCCACAAGCCCTGCCGCGTCATCCGCTCCGAGAATCAGAACATTCAAAGTTCCTTCTTCCACAACAGGCACCTCCACCGGTTCCTCACTAGGTCTTGGTGTGGTTTCCGGATCTGGTGTGGCCCCATCAGGACTTTTCGTTGGTTTTTGCAAATCAAAGGACATTATCGGATCTATATCATTATTTGACATGTCATCCAATTCAGCTTCCACCATAAAATTCCAAAATGGCATGAAAAAGTTGAAGTAAAATGCAGAAAGCAAAATTACAACAAATGACAATATGGTGCAAGTTTTCACAGTTCCTGACAATCTCAAATCTATCACCCCTTATCAACAAGATTTTACGCAAGTTCACTGCGTTCTTTAACATTTATACTAACAGGTTTAATCTGGTGGTTTCTCATTGGTTTGTATGTCGGCACACACTTCATAAGCACACTAATAATCTCATCATCATCTCCACAGTCAGCACACCTTTCGAGCTCTTCCAGCATTTTTGCAACATCTTCCCAGTGCAAGTCAAAGGGCTTTCCTACAAAAATACTGTCATGGCATGTCTTGGTTGTACCTTCTTCCGCCTGCAAAAGCTCTTCATACAGCTTTTCTCCTGGTCTCAGACCCGTATAAACAATTTTGATATCCACATGTGGAGTATATCCAGATAACCTTATCATATCCTCTGCAAGATTTGCTATCTTTATTGGCTTGCCCATGTCAAGAATGAAGATTTCCCCACCTTGTGCCATGGCTCCAGCCTGAATAACAAGCCTTGATGCTTCAGGTATGGTCATAAAATATCTGGTAACTTCAGGATCCGTAACAGTAACAGGTCCCATGTTCGCAATCTGTTTTTGGAACAACTGGACAACACTTCCATTGGAACCAAGAACATTTCCAAAACGCACCGCAACATATTTCGTAACACAGTTATTGTCTTTTTTTGCATAGGATTGAATAATCATTTCTGCAATACGCTTGGTTGCTCCCATGACATTTGTCGGATTGACCGCCTTGTCAGTAGAGATCAGTACAAACGTACTAACCCTATATATTTTAGACAATTCCACAATGTTTAATGTGCCAAAAACATTGTTCTTTATTGCCTCTCCAGGACTGTCTTCCATTAATGGAACATGTTTGTGAGCAGCAGCATGGAACACCACATCCGGTCTTTCCACATTAAAAATGTAATCCATTCTTTTGTAGTCCCTTATGGAGCCAATATATATTTTTATTGGCAATTCGTCCTTGTATATAAATTTCAATTCATTTTCCAAATCATAAACATTGTTTTCATAAATATCCACCAAAACAAGACGCTTTGGTTTGTATGACAGAATCTGCCTGCATATCTCGCTACCAATCGAGCCGCCAGCTCCGGTAACAAGTATGGTCTTGTTGTTAATATACCCGCTTATACCATCAATATCTATCTTTGCCTCTTTTCTTCCCAAAATGTCATAAATATTGACGTCCCTTATCTGTCTTGAATCAAGATAACCGTCAATAATCAAATCATACAATGCGGGCAGTGTCTTAAGCTTGCATTTTGTCTTGTTGCATTTCTCGATAATAGCAGACATCTGCTCAGGCGTAGCTGAGGGAACTGCAATGATAATAGTGTCGATTTCCAATATGTCAGTCAATGTTACCAAATCCGTGCTTGGCCCGTATACTTTGAGCCCCGAAACCTTTGTACCGCTTTTGTTCAAATCATCATCATAGAAGCATATCACTTTGTAATCGCTCTTTACATTGTTTGCAAGGTCTCTGTGAAGAGCAATTCCCGCATTGCCGGCTCCATATACAAGCACCTTGTTTGCCGGCTTCTTAAGGAATCTAACCACAAAAGACCTGTAAGCCGAACTTACAACCCTTGGCAATACCCTGATTCCCAAAGTGAAGAACATGATTAAAAGCCCGGCAATAAGAACAAAGGAATTAGGAAATCTAACAGAACCGTTGACTCTGGGCAGAACAAAATTGTTAAAAAGAAACACCATGTTGGTGCCCACTATGTTTCCTGCCAATCCCTTGAACATGTCGTAAATGGAAATGTGCGCCAGCATTGTGTAATACATTTCAAATATTGCAAAGGACAGAATGTATATCGCAATAACAACAATCGTTGCAGGTGAGTAAATCAACCTGTTTACATTTGAGGGCACCGATATATTATCGAGCGGAAACAATATGTACAATGTCAGAAAGTACCCTATGATAACAGCAAGTATGTCAATAGGAACTAGCAGTAATGGTTTTAATCTTATCCTCACCGTATTCATCTCCAGCTACAACAAAATAGTTTCTTTTCCTACAATAGCAAATGCTTGCTTCATTGTCAAGCCAAAACAGCGGCCTCCATTAGTATATCACATTTAAAGCAATTTTCTTCATCAAAAAAAGGCAGGGTTCCTGCCTTTTTCCGTGCATTTTATCAATAATAGTATACATAATTTCCATCTAATTCAATTATACATCTGCCATCTGAATTTATTTCCACTTTCTTTATTATCGTTTCCGGGTATATTATCATGCCTTCTTCCATCAACCCCAACTTCTCAATATTGAACCTGAACTCATATGCAAAATCCCCGTTTTCATCCACAAAAACAATTCGTCTTAATATAAATTCATCATGGGCATCACAAAGCTCCTTAATCTTTTTTACATACGAATCAGCCTTTTTGTAGTCATAGCCATCGTCCAACTCTTTTAGTATGTCTAATTGATTTGATTCCTATAAAAATCAAAGATAATGCCAAAACGCCACAAATATTATTACCACTACCTTTACCTTGTTACTCATCACTATTCCCCGCTGTTTGTATGTAACGATATTAGTGCTAATTGAATAATAGCATCATGCTGCATAACAAGCAACATAAAAGCCACAAAAATCCATGCGGATTTTTGCGGCTTTTCTTGCAAATCAATATGATTGGATTTCTTATGTCGGAATCAGTAGTTTCTGACCAGGTCTCAAAACATCCGGATTTGCCAGATTGTTCACATTCTGCAGGATATTCAGAGGTGCACTGTATCTTTTGGCAACCTTCCACAAAGTGTCGCCGGGCTGAACCACATACAGAAGAATTGACGGCCTGTTGGTAAAGTCCTTGTCAGCCTCCTCCGGCATTCTTGCCTCCACTATTGTATTGATGTGGTTGATGCATGCCACATCAAGTTTGACACTGATGGCAATCCTAAGTTCCAGTTCCTGTCCTGATAGAATGCTGTAGCTGGTGTGACTGATATCCAGTTTTGCCTTGACATCTGGATTTTCCACATCAAAGTTCCTGTCAAAGGTCTGAGTGAATGGAATCTGCTGGGTGAAGGATGCAATCGGAGACTCCGGATCATTGGAAATATAGAGTACATTACAGAAGACAAAACCCTCTACAGTAACAACTCCATCCTCCACAATCACATCCGCCTGGCCAATGGTTCCATTCACATTAATGACCTCGGACATGCTTGGATCCTCATCCGACTTGGATACTATCTCCTTGAGCACGAACTGGGTTGCCATTTCGCCAATCTTTAACGGGGTGTCAATCACTTCATAGTCCAAGTCAAAGTTCTTGGTGAGTGAGTAGGCGTCAGTAAGGACCTCACATTCTTTTGTGACGTATCCACTCAGCAGAAAATCTATATTCGCATCCAAGGCAAGCATTCTCTTGTCTCCATCCGCATCCTCTACCACATCCGCCCTGAAGTTTGATATGTTTGTCTTTACATCATACGTAACCCCAGGCTCGTCATCCTCTATTTGCAAATTCTGTGTAAAAGGAATCTGATTCTCCAGCACCTGTGTTGTCTGATTGGCATCATCCGCCACATACAGTGCACAAATATTCAAGAATCCTTTTACCTGGACTTTTTCGTCATCCACCGAAAAGTTCACATCAGAAAGTCTTGCGTCCGTCCTTAACAGATCCAAAACCGGAGCCTTCCCGGAGGGGATTTCAATAACGTCGGATATGGATAGATTGGCATTCTCCGTTCTGCACACACTGCTTATCCTGAATGTTTTCCTCTGTGCCTGGATGTCGTCAAGGCCATCAAGTCCTGCAGTGATTCCTTTCTCCTCCGTGTTGTACAGTTCAGGCTCAATCTTCACCACTGTCCTGAAAGCCAGTTTTCTGCTGTTTATGTATGTATGCTCCGTATGCTCTATGATGCATTCAACCCTGCACTCGGTATTGGAATCGGCTTCAGGGGCGTCAAAGGTTGCGGAGTGGTTTGCAGTTGTGGAGAAGGATTTGATTGAAGCCTCCGCATTATCAGCCAGATACAGAATTCTGTATTGTATGCTGAAATCCACTGTCACCTGATCTTTCATTACAGATACTCTGTCCACTGTTGAAACACCGTCTGCCACAAGTACCTTCAACATGTCAGGCAAGGCATCAGGAACGATGCAGTCGTGCTCATATACAGAACGGCTTGGGGGTACCAAAATCACCTTTGTCATTTTTACATAATCATTTATCAACTCTATCATTACCCGTCCTCCTAGCTGAGTATTTTCATGGTTTTGTAAATTTATATGCCGGGAAAAATATTCTTATGCATCTTGTCAGTCAAAGATTGAAAGTATTTTCTCAAGACTCTTTCTTTCCTCTTCAATTTCTTTAAGTTTCTCAATGCAGCTTTTTTCGCACCAGCTTTTCCTTGAGTTGTAATACCTGTTTACATTCCTCCAGAATTTCTGAGGAAACATAAGCAAAAGCTTCAGAATATGCATTTCATCCTTGGACATGGGCATTACAGAGTTGTAATGCTCAAGGATGAATTTTGCATCATTGATTGACCAGTGGCTTTTTCTAAGTTTTCTTCTTAGAAAGTTTGCAACATCATAAACAGGAAGCTCAATTGCACAAAAATCAAAATTTGACACAAAGTCACCCATGGGCCCTGTAATTATGTTGTGGGCTGTATAGTCCCTGTGGCATATGGTACCTTCCGCACAAGTTTCTTTAACAATCACATCGTATGCAGACTCTTCCAACTCCTGAATAACCCTTTCGGCAATTGCTATGTATTCATCACAAACCAGAAGGTATTCCAGCTCAAACTTTCTTCTGTTCCTTAAAGCAACCTTCTTGTATCTAACAAGATCATTCAATCGTTTCTTAAACAAGTTTGGGGTCTGACCAATAGAACACCTTACCCACAAATTCACTTTATCCTCAATGAGCCTTCCGTCTCCATATTCAGCCATCTTCAAGCCTTCAATAGAACAAACACCCTTAAGCATCTTTTCTCTTGCATATTCCATAGTGAACCCTTTGGAGGCAATATGCATTCTTCCCAGCATGCAGGATGCCGCTGCAAGGTGCTTGTAATTGTCAAAACTCATTTCACAACCTTGAATAACGGGAGTAAGTGTGTAAAAACCACCGCAAATTTCAACAAAAGGCATGTCACGCTTGTTTTTCAAATACGAACAAACATTGTCAAAACCGTTGTTTTTCAGGTGCTCTACCGCTATAAATGTGTAGTACGTTCTCGCAGGTGGTCCTTTTATTGGCCTTAGTATGTATTTGGAAGCATCCTTTGCTGTAATGTTGTACGCATCTCTTGTCTGTACTAACCTGTCAATCTTGATTCCGTACGCCTCTTCTATTATTCTAACATCATCCGAAGTCATCATTTTACCCCCTTATAGAAATGACAGCTAGAATAATATATGTACAAAAGCATTCATGTATGACAGTTTAGATGCCCGCGTAAAATGAAATTGTCATATGACTGTTCGAAGCATTTTGAAATAACCCAGATTGTTTTCATAGAATTTTTTACATTTTGACCATAACAGAATATTTACCGGAGTACCTTTTCTGTTGACTTCCTTGTCAACTATCAAGAAGAGATTGCTTTTCTCCATATTCTTTTTAATATGATTTGTCTGCCCTGCATGGCACATGACCAAAAGCTTGCCATTGTCAGAAAAATTGGGAAGAAGATTGTAAAAAGCTTCAATTGCAACGGGTGTGTAATTTTCTGAAAAAGGTATTTCTGTAACCACCGCATCCACCTTTTTGTCGCCCAAATCAACTTTTCTGGCATTGCACGAATAATCCTTGTCCGCATACATCGACAGTCCAGGCTCCAACAACTTGTCAATATCAGCACTAATCAAATACAGCGAAGGATTTATGAGTTTTGCCGCATGTAAAATTCCCCCACCCCCAGCAAAAGGATCCATGAGAGTTCTGATGGACATAGGTTTTACCAGATTCACCATAAGTTTCGCATCTTCAAGAGGAAGTCCCCTTCTTCCGGCTTCGCTTCCGTCACCCCTGTATCCCTTTACATGCTTTACAGTGCCATCCTCCTGATATATTGCAAACATTCTGTTGTTGACTGACTGTTTCTGGTACTGTTTCTTGCATTCAATGTAGAAAGGAATTACATTAAAACGCCGTCCTTTCCAAAAGTATTCATTCACACTCTTTATCTCGTTTGTGGCGCCAGGCTTTTCCAATGTGAAGTCCAGTTTGTAATATTTGTCGCAGTATCCTACAGTTTTCAGAATACTTACCAGTTCGCCATCCAATGTCTTGGGAACAAAAAATGAAACAAGACCGCTGACATCCCCCAAGGGGCCGTTAAAGACAAATATACCACCCACTTGACTTAATACTGTGGACAATTCAAAAACGGCAAGACGCTTTGCCTTTTTCCTGGAAGTTCTGATTCTGCACACTAATAGATCATACTTGTCCACGTACTTGTCTATCTCGCTCTTTGACACCTTGACATATTTCAATTTAATCCTCCAATAATCAAAAAAGGCTGGCTAACGCAAGGTGTTTTTCACATTGCACAAACCAACCCTTTATATGTTTTTCTCCCTTGTTTTTTATTCATTTTCTTCTCCATGGAATAAATTGTTCTAATTCCATTATACACCACCACTCAAAAGAATCAACCCGGGCTACCCCTTGTTCTTCTTTGACGTCATTATCAGAATAAGGACAATGCCTCCAATCAGCAGCACGGAAAGTGCAACAAGCACTATTGGCAGTATGCCAACTGATGAGGCAGCACCTGTCTTGTCCTCTTCCTGGGCTGTTGGTGTGGTGGAGGGAGTTGTCTCAGCAACAGGAGTTTCAGTCTTTTCCTTGGTTGGGGCTGGTGTCACGTCATAATTCAGCGCCACCTTCACATTATCCACCTTGAAGGCGTTTGCCCTGTTTCCAAATCCAAACAGGCCGCTTAAAGGAACCACCGCCCCTTCCACCTTGACAACTTCATTTCCCACAGCATCCTTGATAACAACTGTTCTGTAGCAGTCTTCAGATACTATTTCTTCTCCCCTTCTGCTTTCATTCCAATAGTTTGGACCAAGCTTGACTACAACATTTTCCACATCAGCAAGGGCTATTTCGCAAATCAATGTGTCTTCCGCATAGAAAAACACCTTTTCCTTTTCATCCACAATCTTCACGCTGACAAAATCATTAAAGGTCTTGCCCTCAGGCAGTTCAAAAAACGCAGATATCGAATACACTCCAAAGTCTCTCTTTTCAGCATCCTCCACTTCCCCAACAGCTCCATATCCCTCTGGTGCGTTTACAGGACCTGCCGTGCCACCTGATTTGTTTGTGTGCACCCCTACTTCAACGTAATTCTCATAGCAGTAAAAGTAAATGCCAGTAACACCAAGGAAAGCAAAGGCTTCCTGGTCCTGCCCATTATCCGGTTCAAATACAAAATCCTTTGAGGTCTCAGCAACGCGAATTGCTATGAAGGATCTGTATGCATTCTTTGGGCGGTCGGTGGTGCCGTTTGTTGAAAAATCCACGTAAAGAGTGTAATCTTCCAAAAGATCATAATAGAAGGCACTGGCACCTTCAGTCCATTTGCCATGGTAATAACCATTTTCCCCGTCAAACACATAGTTGTTCTCATTTGCATTGTACATTCCAAAGTATGTAAAGAACTCTGTTTGGGATAATGTACCCGCATTAAGATCATCTTCGAACAATACTGTTTCTGCGGATACAGCTATTTGTAAAAAGATAATCACCAACAGAAAAAGCATCGACTTTTTCATAAGTTAACCCCCCTGAGTTTGTCCTGTAGAACTTCCACTAATTGCCTTGCCTTGATTTTATTTATCCTTAATTAATACAACAATGTACAAAACATACCTATATTTGAAAGGAATAGACATATTGTAATAAAAAAAGACTGCGATAAAATCACAGCCTTAATTTCCTATCATCACTACAAAAGCAATCGCGTTTTCGCTTGTATGGGAGATGGATATGTCTGAAGTAAATATATTCAAAGAATTGTAAAGCTCCAAAGCTTTTCCATGAAGCACAAGGTTTGGCTTTCCCCTTTCACCGTTTACAACTTCCACATCCAGCAAACTCAATTCACTTCCAATACCCGTGCCCAAAGCCTTGGAGACAGCTTCCTTGACTGCAAATCTTGCAGCATAGCTTTCATACATATGTGCTTTTTTTGAGCTGCAGTACTCCTGTTCCTGTTTTGTATACACTTTATCCAAAAAAAGCTCTTTAGAGGTCATGATTGCATTCTTTATCCTACTTACTTCCACTATATCCGTGCCCGTATAGACCTTCATTTACAAAATCACATCCCTATCAAATATCTCCGCACTTTTCAGCAATAAGCAAATCAGCTCTTGCCTGTGCCTTGGCCCACCTTGACTTATGGTCAATCTGCTTGATTCTGTACTCGGTACTGTCTCGCCTAAGCTGCTCTGTTGCCATTACTCTTGCGCATCTTTCGTTTACCAGCCGTCTCAGTCTGTCCATGCTCTCCTGCATTTCGGAACTGCCAAAACCATTTGCTGCTCCGTATGTATTGTCAAGAGCAATAATGTTTTCCCTCATGCGAGCAAGCTGTGTCTGAGACCTTATGTTCTGCAGCTCTCTCAACTTGCTTTTCATCTCTGCCTCAAAGTGCTTGAAGTGGTCCCGAACCCTTAACGCTTCCTGTACTGCCCTTTCATGAAGTTCCTTCTTCTCAAGATACTGCTCTGTGTACTCCTCCTCTTGAATCAGCAGCTCCGCCAGAAGTATTCTGTCCTTTTCGAGAGTCGCCACCTCAATTCTGTCCTGTACATCCCTCAGTCGTTTTTCCGCCTCTCTCATGTCAAGCCGGACCATTTCCGCCCAGGTTTGTATTTCTATCAATTGTTTCTCCGCTGCCTTCCGGCTTTTTTGGATACGCATTTCCGCATCTGCTATAAGTAATTCCGGGTTATTTTTCTCCAATTTTCCAGTCATTACTCCAAAAAAACCTCCGAACAAACTCTTCAGTCTGCTGAACAAACCCACTTGGACTACCCCCAATTATATCACATTATTATTATATATTCTATTATCGCCCCTTTTCATTTATACCGGTCATTAAGACAAAAAAAAGAACCTATACAAAACATAAAGGTTCTTGGGGTTTTAAACTGTAAGAACGCCGTTTTCATTCTCAAGCAGAATAAGGACTTCAACCTTACTTCCGTCTTCCGCATCTGTATATTTTCGGAAGTTAAGCTATTTTAGCTCCAGAGAATTTTAGCTAAGTGCATGTACGCTTGC
>JAAYLF010000361.1 GCA_012522035.1 Clostridiaceae bacterium | reverse complement strand
TTTGTAATTGTTTTTGGACTGGGTGCCTTTGCATATTTTGATCCTTACACTTACGTAAGTCTTGATGTGAATCCTTCTGTTGAATTTACAGTCAATAGATTTGACAGGGTCATCAAGGTTCGTGTCATAAATGGGGAAAACGAGCAGGTTTTGGATAAAACAGCATTCAGGGAAATCAATCATAAAAGAATTGATGCTGCAATAAAGAAAACTATTATGGAAGTCAAGGAAAGCGGCTATTTGTCTGAAGAAAGCAAAGTGGTTATTGCGACATCGAATCCCAACAAAAACAAGGCGCAGAGTCTTGCTGACAGACTTGAAGAAGTTGTTGAAAAAGAGGACAAGGAAGTGGCCGTGGAAACAGTTTGTGTTGACAAAAGCAAACTGAATGATGCCCGTGAGTATGGGATTACGCCAGGCAAGCTCACCCTCATTGAAAAACTCAGCGATGCCCTTGGAAGCGAGGAGTTTGACATAAAAGAATGGACGAAGAAGTCTGTAAAGGAAATAGTAAATGCGACCAATGAAGCTAAAAAGGATAATAAGGAAAAGTTAAACAAACCAGGTGGTGATCCAAAGGATGCTGAAAAGCCTGAGGAGGAGAAGGAAGAAGTAAAAGAGGAGAAGAAGGATAGAAAAGACGCAAATAAGGAAGAGAAAAAGCAAGAAAAAGAAGAGGAAAAGAAACAGGAAAAAGAAGAAAAGGAAAGAGAAAGGCAGCAAGAAAAAGAAGAGAAAGAAAGACAGAAACAGGAAGAAAAAGAAGAAAAAGAGAAGCAGAAGCGGGAGGAGAAGGAAGAGAAAGAAAGACAGAAACAGGAGGAAAAGGAAGAGAAAGAAAGACAAAAGCAGGAAGAGAAAGAGAAGAAAGAGGAAAGGAAACGGGAAAATAAGGAAGAGATAAAAGAAAAGATTTTGAAGAAAGCCAAGGGGAAGAATAAAGAAATTAAGTAAAAAGGGTGTTAAACCTTAAGAAAAGGGTGGTTTAGGCTCTTTTTCTTTTGTGCTTGATTTCTGTGAATATATATGTTGCGATAATGATTAGTACTTGTACAATCAGGTTTAAATATACTGTATAGCGCAGTGAGTCGAACATGTCCAAGGTATCTTCAAAGACTACTCCTGAGTAAAATATGGTGAACAAAGCCACAGGCAGCAGATGTATTTTATAATCATCTGATTTTGTCAGTTTGCGCAAGGCCTTTGCGGCTGACAGCATGCATATGGATATTTTTAGCACAATACAAAAGATATAGTTTATTGTTACTACTACCTCAATTCTTGTGACAAATTCGGCAATGTCAATGAGACTTATTGTAATATATGAGGGGTAGTAGAGGTTGCTTATTAATTCCGAACCAAGAACCAAAAGATTTCTAAGGAAAAGAAGCAAAAGAAGAGCACCTGATATAAAGTGGCTGGTAAGAAAGGTCTTGTACGGGCTGTCCTTTTTATTCAATGATGGTGTAATGCTTAAAAAGAATATTGGTTCCAGGTAAGGAAAGGACAGAAGTGTTACTGCTTCCCTTGCCATGTTCTTTACTGGACATGTAAATACTGGCAAAAAGTTTTCAAAATCCATTTCCTCAAGCGATAGAATAATCGTACCTGCAAGAATTACAATAATAATGAATACAACAAAAGAAACACCTCTTGCCATGGTTTCTATGCCTTCTCTTATACTGTAATAAGCTGTCAAACCTGCCATGATTGCCACAATATATTTTGGCGTGAGAGGGAAGAAGGCAACTTGTATGAACTCTGTCAGGTTTCTTAAAACCGCACAAGATATGAATATGGAAAAGTTGAATAAAAGGATTGTGAAGATGGTTCCAAAAGTTTTTCCAACCGAGTCGAAAAACACATCGTATATGTCTTTGTCGCGATTTAGAGCAGCTATTCTTGCATACATTAGAAGTATGGGGACGGCGGTAATAATTGCAATAATGTCTGCAAGCCAGCGGTCGTTTTTGGTATAATTCGCACCACCGGCCAGGAGGGAGCTTCCCAGTATGAACATTATCATCATGTTTCTAAATTCTCTACCAGATACTCTTTCACTATTCATGCGCTCTTCTCCTTGGATAAACTTCTGTTTTTCTTTCCATACTTTTTTTCTGCAGCAATCCAGGTAATCAAAGGTATCAGAAACTGGACAAGGAAAACTGGAACCCTTCCCTTGATTATTGTGCCAAACAAAGCCTGCGTGCTTTTAAACATGGTTTTGGACAGATATAGACCCAGCAGGCAAGCGGGGGCGGAAAACACTTTGTAATCTTTTATATTTGCCAACTTGGCAACTCCCTTGCATGCCGTTATGAAACAAACAGCGGATTGTATTATAATTGAGAAGGTGTAAGTGCTGGATGCAATCACTTCAATCCTGGTTATGAAATCTGCAATATCAATAAGGCTTGTGGAAGTATATGCAGGGAAGTAGACCTGCTCCATTACATGAGTGCCTAGAACGAATATGTTTCT
>JAAYLF010000044.1 GCA_012522035.1 Clostridiaceae bacterium | reverse complement strand
GTATTGCAACAGCCACAAATGGCAGGGTTGCCAAAATTGCATTAGAACATCTAGGGTTGCTTGACTATTTCGAGTTTGTCCTTTCAAATGATGATATTGGTGTCAGCAAAAGGCATCCTGATATTTACTTGCTTGCAGCCGAAAAGTTGGGACAAACTGTGGAGAACACTATCGTCTTTGAAGACAATCCTCACTGTGTTAGAACAGCCAAAAATGCTGGTTTCAGAGTTGCTGGCATAAACGATATACACTTTAGCGAAGTGGAAAACAGGATGACTGCTGATATTGCAGACTGGACTGCCTGGGATTATGAATATTACCTTGAATTGTTTAAAGCATAGAAGGGACGTTTATGATTTACATACACACAGCTCTTTCTATTGAGGCATCTCCGTTAATTGATGGATTCAAACTTAAAAAGGATATGGATGTAAACGAGTTTCAAGTGTTTGGAAACGAAGACATGATGATGATAATTAGTGGTGTAGGAAAAGTAAAAAGCGCCATGGCCCTGTCTTATCTTTTTGGCAAGTACGGAGTGTGCGAAAAGGACATTCTTCTTAATATAGGTTATTGCGGCAGCAGTAGTGACGAAGTACCACTTGGCATGCTCATGCTTGCCAACAAGGTTGTTGATATGGATACAGGCAGGGAGTACTTTCCTGATCTGTTTTTGACAGGTTACAGGCAAAGGTGTATATCCTGCTTTTCCAACGTGGTAAAAAGAAGCACGGAAAACACGGAAAATATTTTTGTGGATATGGAATCTGCTGGTGTAATGGAGGCTTCATACAAGTTTTTGTATCCACATCAGACCGTTATTGTGAAAATCGTTTCTGATTATCTGGATGATGAAAGAAAGGATGTATCGTTCCTTAAATCCCTAATGACTGAGAATTTGTCAAATATTGAAGATATTATAAAACAGGCAAAAGAAATTGCAGGCATGACAAAAGGTTTGGATATGGCCGAGGAATATGCAATGCTTGAAAGAATCAGTGAGAACATGAGGTTTACAAAAGGAATGATGAATTTGTTACGGCCCAATGTCAGGAAAGCGAAAATAAAAGGATATGATACTATAGGTATTCTACATGGTTTTCTTGACAGAAAAAGTTCATCGAGAATTGAAAGGAAGAGAGTGTTTGATGAGTTGCTCAAAAAGCTCAAGTAGCCGTACCATAAGAAGGATATACGTGGAAGAAGAGGCTTTTGGATATGCCATAACCAGCAAGGTGCTGGAAAAGTATTCTGATTGCGATGTTGTTAAAATAAAAAACTACAAGGATGTTTTTAACAGGACAAGGCAGAATTTCATACTTCAAAAGAAATTCCCACAGTTGATACTTGCAGTCAAGAAGGACAGCTTTATATACGAAGGATCTGCCATGTGCCAGAGTTTTGGTCATAAAAGCTACTATTATGCCACCTTGATGGTTAACTGTATTTTTGACTGTCAGTATTGTTTCCTTCAGGGCATGTATAACTCCTCATATATTGTATGTTTTGTGAATGTGGAGGACTTTGCAAAAGAGTTTGCAAGGATGGAAAGTGGCAGCATGGTTGCAATATCCTATGAAACGGATTTTATAGCACACCACAGTATTGTCCCATGCATGGAATATATTTATGATTATATAAAAGAGGCGGGATGGGTCACTTTTGAAATACGGACAAAGAGTGCAAACAGCTTGGTTCTGTCAAAGTTTAAACCAGTTGACAATCTGATTCTTGCATACACTCTGACACCTCAAAAGATTATTGATTCATATGAAACCTTTACACCTAATCTGGACGCCCGAATAAAAGCCGTTAATCATGCTCTTGATATGGGCTTCAAGGTCAGAGTCTGTTTTGACCCGGTATTTGCTGATGAGGATTATGAGGATTTCTTTTACTATGTATTTGAAAGAATTGACGGAACAAGATTATACGATATAGGTTATGGGTTTTTCAGGATGCCAAAGGAGCAGTTTGCAAAAGTATTTAGGACAACGAAAAGTGTTGTGTTTGCAAAGGATTATGTGGAAGAGGATGGTGTGATTACCTATTCTGAAGCAATGATACATGAAGCTTCAAAAAGGCATTTGGATATAATTGGGAAGCATGTGGACAAGGAGAAGATATATATTCTATGAAAATAGCGATTGTTACCGGGAGTTCCAAAGGGATAGGAAAAAGTATTGTGAAAAGATTGCTTTCTTTGGGATACAAGGTTTATGGTATTTCAAGGACCGTTGCCTTTGAGGATGAAAACTTCATTCCTGTTGTCTGTGATATTCTTGATACAAACAGCTTGCTTGAAGCTGTTGACGAGATCAGGAAAAAAGAAAGTCGTTTGGATTTGCTTGTTAACAATGCAGGCATTGGAGTTTTTGGACCTCACGAACAGCTGAATGCAAAAGATTTGCAGAAAATGGTCAGGCTTAATCTGGAAGCACCTATTCTATTAACCAACAGACTTCTGAGGGAAATCATTCATTCCAAAGGGACTGTCATATTCATATCTTCTGTAACAGCAAAGAAAACCAGCACTTATGGCTGTGCATATGCCGCCACCAAGGCGGGGCTAAGCAAGTTTGCTGAAAGTTTGTTTGAGGAGGTAAGGAAAAAGGGCGTAAAGATTACAGTGATACATCCTGACATGACAATGACAAATTTTTATGATAAGTCAGACTTTACATGTGATGATAATGATGATACATACATATCATCCGAGCAGGTAGCGGACTGTGTTGAGTTTGTACTTAATATGGATTCGAATCTGGTTGTTAATGACATTACTTTAAGACCACAAATAAATAGAATAAAAAGAAAGAAGGTATAAGTAAAATGAAACTTCATTTTTTAGGAACAGGTGCAGCAGACTGGGATATAAACAGCCCAAGCGATAGTATCAATTTCAGACGTTTTTCAAGTATGCTTGTAGATGATTGCCTACTCATTGATCCTGGTCCATGTATATTTGAGTTTGCAGAAACCTTTAAAATGCCAAACCTTTTTGCAAATCTAAAGGATGTTATCTGCACGCACAAGCATGCAGACCATTTTAATCAAGACAACTTGAATAGACTGCTAGATGAGTGCGCTAATGCAGAATTCCATGAAATTGATGCATTTGACAAACTTGAGACTGACAAACATGTAATATATGCTTATCCAGCAAATCATGGAACAGCAATATCTCCTAAACATTATGTAGTGGAAAACAAGGAAGATGGCAAAAGAGTATTCTATGGTCTTGATGGTGCATGGCTTTTGTGCGATGTGTACAAGGCTCTGCTTGAGTTTGGGAAGATTGATTTGATGGTGTTTGATGCCACAATTGGCAATATTGAAGGTGATTACAGGATCTTTGAGCACAACAATCTGGCAATGATAAAAGAAATGTGCAAAACGTTCCAAAAGATTTGCTCAAACTTCATTATATCCCACATGGCAAGGACACTGCATGCGCCTCACGAAGAACTTGTCAAGGATATGGAAAGAAACGGAATAATGGTTGCTCACGATAATTTGATAATTAAATTGTAAATCCGTTGCATTTGCAACAGAAATCTGTTTTTCCATCATGTATAATTCATCATAAAGTTGGAAAACTTTAAAACTTGTGATTAAAGGGTGATTGTTATGGTAAGAAGACAAATTATAAAGATTGATGAAGATAAATGTAACGGATGCGGACTTTGTGTGGATGCATGCCATGAAGGAGCAATTCAAATTATAGACAACAAGGCAAAACTAATAAGGGATGACTATTGCGATGGTCTTGGCAACTGTTTGCCTGTATGTCCAACCAGAGCCATTTCTTTTGAGGTAAGGGAAGCGCTTCCTTTTGATGAAGAAGCGGTATTGGCAGCACAAAAGGCAAAAGAAGAGGAACTTCCTTGTGGTTGCCCGGGTTCAATGGCGAGAACCATTAATCAAACCCATGTGGAGACACCTAAAGTTGAAGTTGAAATGAAGTCGCAGCTGAGACAGTGGCCGGTCCAGATAAAGCTGGTACCTGTTAATGCTCCATACTTCAATGGCGCAAGCTTGCTGATTGCTGCGGATTGTACTGCTTTTGCATATGCCAACTTCCATGAGAAGTTCATAAAGGGCAAAATCACACTTATTGGGTGTCCGAAGCTTGACATGGTAGATTATTCAGAAAAGCTGACCCAGATTCTGAAGTACAACAATATCAAGAATATAACGGTCGTAAGAATGGAAGTTCCTTGCTGCGGTGGAATTGTATACGCTGTGACAGAAGCTTTGAAAAACAGCGGCAAGATGATACCATGGCAGGTGGTTACTGTTTCTACCGATGGAGAAATAATTGAATAAAACTTATTAACTATTAGAGCCTGAAGACTCCTGAGCATAGTATAATTGTAAAGCTGTGTTTAGGAGTTTTCTTATGCTTGTGGATATCGGATACGACAGGATCAAAGCTTTTGAATATGCAAGAGAATGGGCATATAAACGGAATCCCAAATATTACAACTTTGACGACCTCGGCGGCGATTGTACAAACTTTGTATCCCAATGCATATATGCAGGATGCAAGGTAATGAACTACAAACCCACTTTTGGTTGGTACTATATCAATCTGAACGACAGGACCCCATCCTGGAGCGGGGTTGTATTTTTGTACAATTTTCTTACGAGCAACGCAGGTACAGGACCATATGGCGTGGAGGTCGGTCTTGACAGAATTCAGATTGGTGATGTTATTCAACTAGACCATGCCAATGGTTTTTATCATTCGCTTTTTGTAACAGGTGTCTCTTCGAACGATATATTTGTTGCGACCCATACCCAGGATGCATTCATGAGGGGATTAAGCACGTATTTCTTTGAAAGGCTCAGGTGCATACATATTCTGGGTGCAAGAAAGTATGTGAATTAGAGGTTTGGAGCAGGTGCTGTTTCATGATATAATGTTATGGTACATTAAGTTTATGAAAGGAGAAACTTGCCATAAAGGCAAAGGTTTTTTATGACTTGGGAACAGCTTGAAAGAAGTTGCTTGGAGTGCAAACGTTGTGGACTTGCATATGGCAGGACGAATGTAGTAATCGGCAGGGGAAGCAAAACTGCTCCTGTTATGATTGTTGGAGAAGGTCCTGGCCAAAAGGAGGACGAGATGGGTTTGCCTTTTGTCGGCATGGCGGGAGAACTTTTAAATCTTGCACTTGAGTCTCTGGGTTTTTCCGAAAAAGATTATTACATAGCAAATGTCGTCAAGTGCAGACCTGAAAACAACAGGACTCCAACTGATGAGGAATGTGAAAAGTGCCTTCCATATTTGAGAGCCCAGTTTACTTTAATCAGACCAAAAATCATTGTATGTTTGGGCAATGTGGCAACTAAAGCGATGATAGACAAGAGTTTTCAGGTATCCAAAGTCAGAGGTATCTGGTATTCCAAAAAAGGTACTTTGTTTATGGCTACTTATCATCCGGCGGCACTTCTCAGGGATGAAAGCAAGAAGATACATATGTGGGAAGATTTAAGAAAGGTTAAGATAAGGCTTGATGAAGGATTTGATACATGAATTCAACAAAAAATATGAAGAATACATGCTTTCGATAGACGGGATAAACAATGGCATCAAATTGGAGTTTGTTTTTGGGGATGGAAGCATGAACAGTGTTGTTATGCTGGTAGGGGAGGCACCAGGCAAGGATGAGGTTATGCTAAAGAAACCCTTTGTTGGACAAGCAGGAAGGATACTGCAAAGATTTCTTGAATCCGTTGATATTGAGAGACAAGATGTGTACATAACAAACGCAATAAAGTACAGGTTGAGCAAGGAAGGCAAAAGACCTGGCACTTTTGTCAATCGACCTGCAAAGACGGAGGAAATCGAACTTGCCAGAGTGTTTTTGCTTGAAGAGATTGATATTGTCAAACCTGTAATAATTGTTCCAATGGGAAATGTACCGTTGAAGACGCTGCTGGGAAAGAATATGAATATTGGAGAATGCCATGGCAGGATTTTTGAAGGAGTTGTTAATGATGCTATTGTATATCCAATATATCATCCTGCCAGCTTGATATATAACAGAAGTCTTGAAAAGGTTTATGAAGTTGACATTTCTAACTTGAGAAAGGTTATCAATGATACAATGCGTAAATGATTTGGTAAAAATTATTTTAAAAATAGACCCTTGACAAGCATTTTTATGTTTGCTATACTATTCGAGCTGTCCGACGACAGCAGCACATTGAAAACTAAACAGCGTATCATGTAACTCGTTTAATTCTTATTGAGTTATTTTTAAAACAAGCCAGTTAAACTGGAAACGTAAAGAGCTAACAAATTTTTAGTTTAGAGATATAAACTGAGAGTTTGATCCTGGCTCAGGACGAACGCTGGCGGCGTGCCTAACACATGCAAGTCGAGCGG
>JAAYLF010000043.1 GCA_012522035.1 Clostridiaceae bacterium | reverse complement strand
CATTGGTGTTATTGATTTCCGTTTCAATGTTAAACATGATGGTTCACAATATTCCTGACTTGTTGACATTTTTGATGTGCGGCATGGTTGTGTTTGTTTGCACCATGTTCAAGAAGGAAGTGGGCATGGCGGATATTGTGTGTATTGTATCCGTTTTCTTTATGTTTGATGCTGCAAAGGCTGCCAAAACTGTGATACTTGCTTGCTTGACGGCAGTCGTGTTCGGTTTTGTGTATTACAAGGGAAAAGTGAGGGGTGAAAAACTGCCTTTTGTTCCTTTTCTTCTTCTTGCTTTGTTATTTTCTTAACATTAGGTTGATATTTTTGGATAATAGGTATAAAATAGAATTTGGGTCTTTTGACTATAATTCAGATATACAGAATTTAAGGAGAGTGGCTGATATATGAGCTATTACAACAAGAAAAGCGTTACAGATATAAATGTAACAGGCAAAAGAGTCATAGTAAGAGTTGACTTCAACGTGCCCTTCGATACAGAAGGAAATATTTCAGATGACAAGAGAATAGTCGCGGCTTTGCCTACAATCAAATATTTGTTGGAAAAGAAAGCCAAGGTAATACTTATGTCCCACCTGGGCAGGCCAAAGGGACAGTTCAACATGAAGTATTCAATGGCTTCATGCTCCAAGCATCTTGGAAAGCTGTTGAATATGGAGGTTATACAGTCTTCCGATGTAATAGGTCCTGACAGCAAGGAAAAGGCAAAGAATTTGAAAGAAGGACAAATTCTTATGCTTGAAAACGTCAGGTTCCACAAGGAAGAGGAAGCCAACGATCCTGAGTTTGCAAAAGAGCTTGCAAGTCTTGCAGACATTTTTGTAAATGATGCTTTTGGAACAGCACACAGGGCGCATGCTTCCACTGCAGGAATTGCAAATTATCTGCCTGCGGTTTCAGGTTTCCTTATTCAGAAGGAAATTGAGATAATGGGCAAGGCTCTTTCAAATCCAGAACGACCTTTTGTTGCAATCCTTGGTGGCGCAAAGGTTTCCGACAAGATAGAGGTTATAAACAACCTGCTTGAAAAAGTGGATGTGCTCATTATTGGTGGAGGTATGGCCTACACATTCCTCAAGGCCAAAGGCTACAAGATAGGGGATTCCATTTGTGAGGATGACAAGCTTGACCTGGCAAGGCAGCTCATGCAGAAGGCGGAGGAAAAAGGCGTTGAATTGTTGCTTCCTTTTGGCAGCATTGTAGCAAAAGAGTTCTCCAATGATTCTGAAAGAATGTATGTTCCTTCCGATAACATGCCTGACGGATGGTCCGGAATGGATATTGGAAATCTGACAATAGAGCTTTATGAAAAATACATTGCAAGGGCAAAGACCATTGTTTGGAACGGACCCATGGGCGTGTTTGAGTTCCCGAACTTTGCAGAGGGTACAAGAAGAATTGCCCAAGCTGTTGCTGAATCCGGTGCCATATCCATAGTTGGTGGCGGAGATTCCGCAGCTGCTATTGAACAGCTTGGTTTTGCCGACAGGATTACCCATATCTCCACAGGTGGCGGAGCTTCTCTTGAATTCCTCGAAGGCAAGGAACTTCCTGGCATTGCGTGCCTTATGGACAAGAACTGCCGCAGGAAGGTTGCTGCAGGCAACTGGAAGATGAACAAGACACCTGCTGAAACCAGCAAGTTCATCATGGAGCTCAAGGGCAAACTGAAGGAGACTGACACTGAAGTGATTATTGCTCCACCTTTTGTATGCATTCCTCATGCAATGAACTGCATTGAAGGCAGCAAGATAAAGATTGCAGCCCAGAACATGCATTATGCGGAGTCCGGTGCATATACAGGTGAGGTTTCTGGTGAGATGCTTGTAAATCTTGGGGTTACTCACGTAATAATCGGACACTCTGAGAGAAGACAGTACTTCAATGAAACTGATGAGACAGTAAATGCGAAGGTAAAGGCAGCTCTTGGCTACGGTCTTGTTCCGATAGTTTGCGTTGGCGAGTCGCTTCTGCAGAGAGATGAAGGTGTTACAACAGAGTTTGTAAAGTATCAGGTTAAGATTGCCCTGAATGGAGTTACTAAAGAACAGATAAAGAATGTAATAATTGCATACGAGCCAATCTGGGCGATTGGTACAGGAAGAACCGCAACCGACGAACAGGCGGAAGAGGTATGCGCTGAAATCAGAAAGACTCTTGCTGAGCTTTATGACGAAGAGACTGCAGATGAGGTTCGCATACTTTACGGAGGAAGCGTAAACGGTGGCAATTTTGCATCCCTCTTCAGCATGCCCAATATTGACGGTGGTTTGGTGGGCGGCGCAAGTCTGAAGATTGATGAGTTTGCGGATATTGCAAATTATGTAGATTTCTGCTATGGTGGATAGGAAAACGAGAATAAAACTCTGGCTGTTTACAGCCTTTGTAGTAATTATCGCAATACTTGTTGTGTCAATATTCTGTGAGAGCCTTGGGGTTTTCCCAGGCTCTTTACTGAATAGATTCTCCGTGCAAAAATATTTGAAAGACAGCTATCCGGATTTGGATTACAGTATTACAAATACATATTACGACAAGAAGATTGACAAATACGTTTACGAGTGTGAGTTCGAAGAAGGTACTTTCAGAATAACTGCCAAGGGTTTTGGTGTGTATGAAGACGGTTATTTTGACAATTTTCTAAAGGACAATGAGTTAATAAAGGAGTTGTCCGGACATATCGAGAATCTTCTCAAGGATGAAATTCCCATAAAAAGCGCAGAATATATTTATGATATTGAAAAAGGCGTATATCAAAGTGCTGAGGATGCACTTGATGGAACCAAGGGAAAGTATGTGGTTCTTCTGGAAGTTGCAGGACAGAGCCTTGGTTTTGACAAGTACAAGGAGCTGGCTGCTGAATACGCAAAGAAGGCTTTTGAGACTGAACTTGATTTTTCGAGATTAAGGATTTTTTATTTCAGGGAACCAAAAGAAGGCGAGACGGAAGCGGTTTTGCAGTATGAGTCAAATATTGACAAAGCTCTATTGTATCATGATGCCGAGGTTGTGGAAAAAGCTGCAAACACCCATTTTGTTGTTGAGCTTGACGCAAAACTTGAGAGGGATTATAAAATATATACGTTTTTCCAACGTTTTTACCTGGTTTTTCTTCTTGGAACCGTTCTGATTTTAAGTGTTGTCTGGATAGTAAGGAAGTATAGAAAACTAAAGGCTGGTAAAACTAATAGCGGAGAATGATTTTTGTTGTACTTATTTTTACTGTGTGATATAATCTACATGATTGACTTTTCTTAAGTTATTTGTTTTTTGGAGGTGTGAAAGTTGACTGTCTTACTAACTATATTGGGAATTCTTTACCTCGTGGTTTGCGTGGTTGTCTGTATAATAATTTTGATGCAGGAGCCCAAGCAGCAAGGCATATCGGTGGTAACAGGTGAGAGCGAATCCTTCTTTGGCAGAAATCGAGGATCAACAAAAGAGGCAAGACTCACCAGATATACCATAACAGGTGCAGTGTTCTTTGCGGTTATTGCTGTGGTTTTAGGAGCTTTGCTTAGATTGTTCTCACAGATGTAGATGACAAATCAGGCCGTGTGCTCCGAAACACGGCTTTTTTAATATTTATGGAAGTTGGTGACTTATGACTCCATACGAAACTTTGGAAATAAAGCTGAGAGATTTGGCGACAAAACTTCATGGCAAAATTAACGTGAACAAAGTATATGAAATGCTTGAACTGACAGAATCAGAGATTGCCGTTTTTAATGAGGTGGCAGAAAAACTCACTGATGAAATGGTTTTGGTCAGGCAAGGCAACAAGCTGGGAGACCCGGCCAGTTTCAATTTTGTTGTTGGCAAAATTGATGTGAACAAAAGAGGATATGCTTTTGTTATACCGGAGGGCAAGGCCAGCTGGAGTGAAAGCATATATATAAATTCCAAGGATGTAAATGGCGCCATGACGGGAGACAAGGTGGTGGTTTCCATCAAGAATCCCAAAAGGCCTACAGCTCCCGGTGAGAAAAAGGAAGGCGTTGTCAAGAGAATACTTGTAAAAGGTGCCAGATCCTTTTCGGGAGTAGTTAGATGGAATCCAATACGCGAGGAGCTAATGGTTTGGGCCGACGACGATTACTGGTATGCTGAAGGGTATGCGGGCACCTTGGAAGAAGGACTCAGTATGATATGTGAAGCCGTTGAAAAAGGCGAATTCCCTGAGCCAGGTATTTGCAGGATAGTAGAGGTTGTAGGAAACATTTCTGATCCGCATACAGGCATTTCAACGATACTGAGTCTCTACGGCTTTGTGGAAGAGTTTCCGGAGGATGTAATCAAGGAAGCTTCCATGCTTCCTCAGGAACTGGATGAAGAAACAATACAAAAAGAGCTGGAGAAGGGCAGAAAGGACATAAGAAACCTTCTTACTGTTACCATTGACTCTGAAGACACCAAGGACGTGGATGATGCGATAACCATTGAAATGCTGGATAACGGCAACTACATGCTGGGCGTCCATATTGCGGATGTGGCCCATTATGTAAGGGAAGGATCCGCCATAGACAAAGAGGCATATAAAAGAGGGACAAGTGTTTATCCTGTGGGAAGGGTTGTTCCAATGCTGCCCAAGGAGCTGTCAAACGGAATCTGCAGTCTGAACAAAAACCGTGACCGGCTTGCCTTGTCCGTAATGATGGAAGTGGACGAAATGGGCAATGTGGTGGATCATGAGATATTTGAAAGCATAATCAATGTGGATTATGCCATTACCTATAACCAGCTGTATAGAATTTTCGAAAAGCCTGATTATGAGATTCTTAAGGAGTTTGGAGATTATCTTGGCCAGCTGACACTTATGAAGAATCTTGCATATATACTGCATGAAAGAAGAAGAAGGCGCGGAGCAATCGACTTCAATTTGCCTGAAACCAAGGTTGAGCTGGATGCAGAAGGAAGACCAATTTCCGTATCAGCATACAGGACAACCTTTGCGAACAACATAATCGAGGAATTCATGCTTCTTTGCAATGAGACGGTTGCTGAAAGGTTTTACTGGTACAATGTTCCTTTCATATACAGGGTGCATGACGAGCCCGAGGAAGAGAAAATGATTACGCTGTCAAGGATTGTGACCAATCTTGGATACAGGTTCAAGAACACATCAAAGGTTCATCCCAAGAGCATACAAAGCCTGCTTGATTCCATCAAGGACAAGCCGGAAGAGAGAATAATTGGAACCATGACATTAAGGTCCATGCAGAAGGCGGTATACAGGGCAACCAATGACGGCCACTTCGGACTTGCACTTAAATATTATTCGCATTTTACCGCTCCTATAAGGCGGTATCCCGACTTGTTCATACACAGGATTATCAAGCAGGTGCTGCACGGCGGTTTGAACCACAAACTGGAAGAGAAATATTCCAAATATGCAGGGGAGTACGCAAAGCACTTGTCTGATCGGGAGAGGGCGGCTCAAGAAGCTGAAAGAGACTGCATCGATTTGAAGATATGCGAATACATGAAGCAGTTTGAAGGCAAGAAGTTTACCGGCATCATCAGCAATATTACGAGTTTTGGCATGTTTATTGAACTACCGAACACTGTTGAGGGGCTTGTAAGGTTTGCGTCCCTTTACGACTACTACCATTTCGACCCTGAAACAATGACAGCGTATGGCGAGCTTGAAGGAAGGGAGTTCAGAATTGGTCAGAAAATAAAGGACGTAATTGTTGCCAGAGTTGATATTACTTCAAAAACTATTGAATTTTTGTTGCCATTTGGGTAAAATGTTATAAAAACATTAATAATAAGGAGTTGTAAAGATGATTGTAACTGACGAGTACTATCAGGTACTTGAGAATATAAAAGAAGAACTTTATGAATTGAGGGATTCACTTTGACACGGACAGTATAAAGTCCGAGATAGAAGAGCTGGAATTAAAAACGCAAAACCCGGATTTCTGGTCAGATCCAGAAAACTCACAGATGATATTGAAAAAACTTAAAAGTCTCAAGGACAAGGTAGGCAAGTTTACCCGGCTTGAAGAGATGGTGGAAGAAGTGGAGCTTATGTTGGTCCTTAGTGACGAATCGGGTGACGCATCCCTTGCCGGAGACATTGAAAAAGGTCTGAAGCAGCTTGAGGACGAGCTGTTGTCTTTAAGAATGGAAACCTTTTTTACAGGTGAATATGACGAGAATAATGCAATACTGACACTGCACGCAGGTGCTGGTGGAACAGAGGCACAGGATTGGGCATCAATGCTGATGCACATGTATACCAGATGGGCACAGAAAAAAGGATATGAGGTAACGGTAACGGATTACCTGGATGGAGACGGTGCAGGAATAAAGAGCTGTGTACTTAACATTAAAGGCCCCAATGCATACGGATATCTGAAGAGTGAGCATGGAGTCCATAGACTTGTCAGGATAAGTCCGTTTGATGCGGCAGGAAGACGCCATACCTCTTTTGCTTCCGTTGAAGTCATACCTGAGATTGACGACAGTATTAATATAGATATTAGGCCGGAGGATGTGGAAATGAGCACTTTCCGCTCCAGCGGAGCAGGCGGACAGCATGTCAACAAGACTGACTCTGCAGTAAGGCTTGTACACAAACCAACAGGTATTACAGTAAGCTGTCAGACAGAAAGATCCCAGATGCAGAACAGGGAGACTGCAATGCGCATGTTAAGGTCCAAGCTTTATGAGCTGAAGTTAAGGGAGAATGTGGAGAAGATTGGTGACCTTAAGGGAGTGCAGACGGAAATTGCCTGGGGAAACCAGATTAGGTCTTATGTTTTCTGTCCATATACTTTGGTAAAGGACCACAGAAGCAATTATGAAGAGGGCAGCGTGGAAAAGGTTATGGATGGAGAGATTGACGGGTTTATAAATGCATATCTGACAATGGAGTTTAATAAAAAGAGATAAATGTAAAAAACATGAGGAGGATTATGCTATGAAGTTAGGAGTACTAACAGTATTGTTGTCTGACATGAGCGTAAGGGACGCAATGGCATTCCTGGCAAAGGAAGGCGTACAGTCCGTGGAGATAGGTTGCGGAGGCTATCCTGGCAAAGCTCATTGCAATCCTGAGGAATTATTAAAAGATGAAAAGGCACTTGAAGAGTTCAAGGACGCCATTTACAGCAATGGACTTGAAATCTCCGCTCTGGCATGCCATGGTAATCCGGTACATCCAAACAAAGAGATTGCCAAGCAGTACCACGATGACTTTATCAACGCTATTCTGCTGGCAGAAAAACTGGGTGTGGAAAAGATTATTGCGTTTTCAGGATGCCCTGGAGACAGCCCGGATTCAAAATATCCAAACTGGGTAACTTGCCCTTGGCCGGAGGATTTTTTGAAGATCCTGGATTGGCAGTGGAACGAGGTGCTTGTTCCATACTGGAAGGAAACTGGCAAGTTTGCTCTTGAGCATGGTGTAACAAAGATCTGCTTTGAGATGCATCCTGGATTCTGTGTGTACAACCCTGAGACTCTTCTGCGTTTGAGAGCGGAAGTTGGAGAGGTCATTGGTGCAAACTTCGACCCAAGCCATCTGATTTGGCAGGGTATGGATCCTGTTGAAGCAATAAGGGAGCTGGGAGATGCCATTTACCATGTACATGGCAAGGATGTCAGACTGGATGAGGCAAATGTCAAGAAAAACGGAGTTCTTGACACCAAGCACTATGGAGATGTGTTAAACCGTGCATGGGTATTCAGAACCATGGGCTATGGAAATGATTACAAACTGTGGAAAGACATGATCAGCATGCTTAAGACTGTGGGATATGACGATGTCATAAGTATTGAGCATGAGGACAGCCTTATGTCTCCTCAGGAAGGTCTTAGAAAGGCCATATCCTTCCTTAAGGAAGTATTGGTATTTGAAAAACCTGGCGCCATGTGGTGGGCATAAATATGCTGCCTTGGCATAGATTATTACTCTAAAGGAGGTTTTATCATGAGAAAATTAGGACTTTTATTTGTACTTTCATTAATGTGCTTGGCTCTTACAATCTCATCTTTTGCAGCTGTAGATAGCTACTCGCAGAATTTTGAGAGCTATGAGGCAGGAACCGAGATTAAGGACGACCTTTTGCCAGACTGGTCATTAATTAGAGCAACGCCAACCGGATCCTTTATCAGGGAAGATGGTGGCAACAAATATTTTGAAATTAATGCATATTACCATGCGGAGTACACAAAAACGCTAACCGAACCGTATGTATACGAAGTTGATGTATACAATCCTGATGCAGGTTTCAACATCTCTGCATTCTTTGTACGTGCAGGCAGAGAAAGATTTGATGTAATGTTTGGAAAGAGCACGGGATATGAATGGGATGGCGATGCCAACTCAGGTTTTCCTTCCGTTGGCGGCAGTGGACTTCTTGTATTGCCCAACAATGGAAACAAGTTGAGTCTTGTTGTAAAAACATACGACGAATCCAATGAGTACAAGATTGGAAACGTAAGGTATGAGGCAACAGTTGGTGCGGATTTCTCAAAAGGTTTTGAGACCTTGAAGTTTGTGGATGACGGTCAGACCGTAAAAGTGTATGCAAGCGATGAACTGGCATTCATAGTTGAGATGTCCGACGCAGGTACATATCCATTGGGTGAGGAGACCTATTACAAGAAAGTCGTTGTAAAGGACAAGAACGGTACTGAGCTCGGAACCGTCAATAATGCAAGGGTTGCTGTAAACAGTGCTCTCATTATTGGATGCAGGGAGTCCAAGTTCAATATTGACAATATCAAGATTTATGCTCTTGAGGAGCCCAATACCGAAACCTCCGATGCAGTTATGTTCATGCCTGTAATAGTTTCTGCGATATATGCATTGGTTGTTTTGAAGAGACGCCAGGTTGCTTAAGAGTTGGATGCTGAATGAGTGTAGGAGTAATTCTTACACTCATTTTTTGACATCAATTGTATTTTCGGTATAATTTAGGTGGAAAATGATTAAAAGGTGATGTTATGGTATGGCGGGATATCAGGTTTATGCAGGAAATGAATTTGTCTCCTCTGGCTGCAAGGACGCAGGAAAGCAGGGGAAGGCGTTATCCTGAAGAGCCATGCAGGGTAAGAAGTGAATATGAGCGGGATGCAAACAGGATTCTGTACTGCGAGGATTTCAGACGATTGAGACACAAAACCCAGGTGTTTTTTAATGCCAAGAATGATCACATATGTACCCGCATGGAACATGTTCTTTATGTAAATTTCATATCCACCACTATTGGGAGGACTTTGGGGCTTAATCAGGATTTGATTACTGCAATTGCCTTGGGGCATGATGTTGGCCATGCGCCTTTTGGCCACAGCGGTGAAAGGGCTCTTGAAAAGTGTCTTAGAGACAGGAATCTTGACCTTTCCTTCAAGCATGAGTACCATAGTTTGAGGGTTGTGGACAGACTTGCAAAAAGGATATCCAGTCAGGAAAAGTGCGGTCTGAACCTTACATATGAGGTACGGGACGGAATAGTCAGTCATTGTGGAGAAAACTATTACGAGTACGTCCTGTATGCGGACAGGAACAAGAAAATGGATGAGATTTACACACAGGACCACAGAAACTGCATGCCCTACACCCTTGAAGCATGTCTGGTAAGGCTTGTGGACAAGATTGCTTATGTGGGAAGGGATATAGAGGACGCCATCAGGGCAAGAATCATGGATTACAATGACATATCGCCTGAAATTAGAACTGTGTTGGGCAGCACCAATGCGGAGATTATCAACAATCTGGTTGTGGATGTAATTGAGAACAGTTATGGGACGGAGTATATAAGGCTTAGTGATGAAAGAGGGGAAGCCCTCAAGGAAATGATACTTGAAAACAATGAACATATATATCAGTCGAAGATTATAAAGCGGTATGAAAAGAACGCATACAATGTCATAGAAGGGTTGTTTGAATACATATACGATGCTGTAAACAATATAAGGAATGGAGAAGTTGACGAAAACAACAAGATACACAGAAGGCTTGTTGGTTTCATGAATGAGAAGCAATACGAAGAAAATGAAAAAACTGAACAGATTACCGTAGATTATATAGCAGGCATGACGGATGCCTATGCCTTGAGTGTATATGAGGAAATATATTGGATATAGAAAGAGGGAAGTTGTTGAATAACATATTCTTTGCATATATTAACAGAATGAAATACATAAACCGCTGGGGACTTATGCGAAACACCGACACTGAGAATATTCAAGAGCATTCCCTGCAGGTTGCAATTCTTGCACATGCTTTGTGCATTATCAAAAACAAATATTTCGGTGGGAACATCAATGCGGACAGGTCGTGCGTTTATGCCTTGTATCATGATGCGAATGAGATAATAACGGGAGATTTGCCAACTCCAGTCAAATACTTCAACCCTCAGATAAAGGAATCATATCGAAAAATTGAAGATATATCAAAGGAGAAGCTTGTGAGCATGCTTCCTGAAGACATGCAGGATGAATACAGGAGCATATTGTTTTATGAAGAAGACGATGAGTACAGGGATATCATCAGGGCTGCCGACAAGCTGTCAGCATATATCAAATGTGTGGAAGAAGTAAAGGCGGGAAACAAGGAGTTTTTGCAGGCAAAGGAATCGATATACAAGGTGCTGAAAGACATGAATCTTCCTGAACTTGAATACTTTATGGAGCATTTTCTGCCATCGTACAGTCTGTCTCTGGATGAGATGAACTGACTTTGACATTTGCACTTTAATGAATTAAAATATAAGATGTTATATTTTCAAAGGAAGGTAGTTTTGTGTGAATAAAAAGATTAGAAGCAAGCAATTGGATGATCTCTTCAGAGCAATATTGTCTTTGAAAACCATAGACGAATGCTACAGGTTCTTTGAGGATATTGGCACTATAAGCGAGATACAGGCATTCAGCCAGCGCTTTGAGGTAGCCCGAATGCTTAAGGAAGGCTACAAGTATACTGAGATTGCACAGGCTACCGGTGCCAGCACAGCCACCATCAGCAGAGTCAGCAAAAGTCTTAATTATGGTGCTGATGGTTACAATATTGTTATAGAAAGATTAAAAAAGGAGAATGATTAGTCAATATGGGATTATTTGAGAAACTCTTTGGAACCTCCAGCGAAAGGGCAGTCAAGCAGATTATGCCTATTGTCAAGGCTGTCAATGAGCTTGAGCCAAAGATGGAAAAGTTGTCTGACGAAGAGTTAAGAGGCCTGACTGCACAGTACAAACAAAGGTATGAGAATGGTGAATCATTGGATGATTTGCTTGTTGAAGCCTTTGCCACAGTGAGGGAGGCTGCAAAAAGGGTACTTGGACAAAGACATTATGACGTGCAGTTAATAGGTGGTGTTGTTCTGCATCAGGGCCGAATTGCGGAAATGAAAACTGGTGAAGGAAAAACTCTGGTTGCCACACTGCCTGCATATTTGAATGCGCTTTCCGGAAAGGGAGTCCATATTGTTACTGTTAATGACTATCTTGCCAAAAGAGACAGGGACTGGATGGGCAAGATATATAACTTTCTTGGGCTCAGTGTAGGATGTATAGTGCATGGTCTGACACAAAAAGAGAGACAGGAAGCGTACAACTGCGACATTACGTATGCCACCAACAATGAACTGGGTTTTGACTATCTGAGAGACAACATGGTCATATACAAGGAGCAGCTTGTCCAAAGAGAACTCAATTATGCAATCATTGACGAGGTGGACTCCATCCTTATAGACGAGGCGAGAACTCCTTTGATAATTGCAGGTTCCAGTGAAAAACCCAGTGATTTGTATGAAAGTGCGAATGCATTTGTAAAGACATTAACTAAAAAGGTTATCAAGGAAACCGACAACAAGGACTTGAACGAGGATGTAACTGAAGACTATATAGTTGACGAGAAGGCAAGAACTGCAACCCTTACTCCTCATGGCGTCAAGAAGGCTGAAAGCTTTTTCAACCTTGAGAATCTTGCGGATCCTGAGAATGCCACCATTGTGCATCATATCAATCAGGCGCTCAAGGCTCACGGCATCATGAAGAGGGATATTGATTACGTTGTCAAGGACGGCAGTGTTCTGATCGTTGACGAGTTTACCGGAAGAATTATGACGGGCCGCAGATACAATGAAGGTTTGCATCAGGCCATAGAAGCCAAGGAAGGCGTGCAGATAGAGAAGGAAAACATGACCCAGGCTACCATCACCTTCCAGAATTTCTTTAGAATGTACAAGAAACTTGCAGGAATGACGGGTACTGCCATGACGGAAGAAGCGGAGTTCAAGGATATTTACGCTTTGGACGTGGTGGAAATACCCACAAACAAGCCCATGATAAGACAGGACTTTCCGGATGCCGTTTACAAGACGGAGAATGGCAAGTTCCAGGCAATTATCAAGCAGGTGGAAGAATGCCATAGAAGGGGACAGCCCGTCCTCATAGGTACGATTTCAATTGAAAAGTCTGAATACTTAAGCAAGCTTCTGAAAAAAAGAGGAATTCCGCACAATGTATTGAATGCAAAGCATCATGAAAGGGAAGCGGAGATAGTAGCCCAGGCGGGCAAGTTTGGTGCCGTAACCATTGCCACCAACATGGCAGGCCGAGGTACGGATATCATGCTTGGCGGTAATGCTGAATACATGGCAAAGCAGAAAATGCGCAAGGAAGGCTTTGATGAGGAATTGATACTTCAGGCGGACAGTTATGCTGAACCTACGGATGAAAAAGTGCTTGAAGCAAGAAAAGTATTCCGCGAGCTGGTTAAGAAATACTCCGAGGAAATTTCCGAGGAAAGAAAAAAAGTATTGGAAGCAGGCGGACTTTTTATCATAGGTACTGAAAGACATGAGTCAAGAAGAATAGACAACCAGCTGAGAGGTCGTTCGGGAAGACAGGGAGATCCCGGTATGTCCAAGTTCTATATATCTCTCGAGGACGATTTAATGAGACTTTTCGGTTCTGACAGACTTACCGGCATTGTTGAAACATTGGGGCTTCCAGAGGACCAGCCTATTGAGCACAAGATGCTGTCAAATGCCATTGAAACCGCCCAGAAGAGGGTGGAAAGCAGGAACTTTGAGATAAGGAAACATGTTCTTCAGTATGACGATGTAATGAACAAGCAGCGTGAAATCATATACTCTCAAAGAAGAAGGGTGCTTGACGGCGAGAACTTGAGGGATCAGTTCTTGCAGATGATAAGGTCAAGAGTAACGGAGACTGTTGAGCTGTTCTGCCATGCTGAAGTTGACAAGAGTGAATGGAATTATGAAGGTCTCAAGGAAGAACTGGTTGGCATAATCCCCGCCCACGTTATAGACAAGATTGAACATGAGGATGAAATAAGGAAGACGAAGGATGTAATTGAGTATCTGGTGAATATTGCAGTTGGCAGATACGAGGAAAGGGAAAGAGAGATAACTCCCGAGATAATGAGGGAAGTGGAAAGAGTTATCCTTCTTCGTACTGTTGACGAGCACTGGATGACCCATATTGATGCAATAGATCAGCTCAAGCACGGTGTTGGACTCAGGGCTTATGGAAACAGGGATCCGATTGTTGAATACAAGTTTGAGTCTTTTGAAATGTTTGAGCAGATGAATAGAAATATTCAAAGTGAAACATTGAGAAGAATATTTACTGTAAGGGTGTCAAAAGATCAAGGTCTGGAAAGACAGAGAGTCGGAACAATCAGGCAGGAAATGCGTGCTGACAGTGCACAGCAAACACCTTGCGCACCGGTTAGAAAAGGTGCCAGGATAGGAAGGAATGAACCTTGCCCATGCAGCAGCGGCAAGAAATACAAGAACTGCTGTGGCAGGCAGGAAGCTTGATTGGACCATAATACTGGATGAAAGGAGGTTTTGCGTTTGATTGATGTTTCGTATGAAATAAAGAGGTTCAGACCAATTAATATTGCAGCAATTCCAGCGGACGAGAAGTATGGTGAGAATGTCCGCCTTGCTTTTGCATTGTACAACAAGGCGATACAGAAAATTAAGGACGGATATGAAGATTTGGCAAGAATTGATTTGAAGAAAGCAATTCAGCTTTTTCCGAGTTTTCATGTTGCGATTATTCTCCTTGGCATGTGTACTTTTGCAAATGGAGACAGAATTGGTGCGGTAAGGATATTTAACTCGGTCAAGGATCCTGTGATGCGTGAAAAAGCACTTAATTATCTGGATTATCTTGCCAATGAAATGGACACCATTGACAACAGAGACGTGGTGAGGCCGGAGATTGCCGAGGATGAAATGTTTGAATTTGAAGCGGGTACACCAACAGACAAGCAGACATTTAAGAAGTTCGAGGTAATTGAAGTCGAGGATACCATGGAGAACCTGAAGGATCTAAAGATAGAGCTGGTTGTCAAGGATGTCCAAGAAGAAGTAAAGGTGGAGAAAGTCGAAGAGGTTGAAGAAGTAGCAGAAGAGGAAGAGGTGGAAGAGGAGGAGGAAATCGAGGAGAAGATTGTAAATTTTGGCGGGGTTGAGAAAAAAACCAATGTAAAACAGGAAATATATACAGAAGAAAAAAGAAAAGAAAAACCTCCTGCAAAGAGAATTAAAAATGCTTTGACGTATTATTTCGTTGCCGGTTACGTGATCTGTGCTGCATTGATGTTTGCTCTTTTCATGTATGCAATGGATACAAAAAATGAGAATATGGAGCTAAAAGACACTTTGGCCAAGTATACCGGGTCGAACACCACTGCCAGCACACCAACTCCCGAACCTACGCAAACGACAAGCAAAGCGACGCCTACGCCTACGGAAGTACCGATAGATCACTATGCAGAGACAAAGAAGCTTGTAAGGGAGTGTATAAAGAACTACAACTTCAAGCAGTATTTCAATGTAGTGGAGATTTATCATACAATCAAGATGGAATATGTGTCCGAGTCGGATTTGGAGTATTTGAAAAAGATTTATGAGGCATCTCTGAATCATTTTACCAAGCAGAATCATGATTCAATTTATGCGTTGTCTGATCAGGGCAGGTATGATGAAGTTATCGAAATGCTCCTCCCAATACAGAAATACAATCCAAATTACAGTCGAATAGACTCCGTAATATTCTATATTGGAAAGGCGTATGAGGACTCCAAAAACTATGCCAAAGCAAAGGAATACTATACGGAGATTGTTGACAAGTATCCCGATTCGTCATATTATAGTTGGGCTTCGTATAGATTAAAAGTGATTGGTTAGGATGGTGTTGTATAGATGCAGTATAAAAGTACCAGAGGAAGTTCAAATATGGTTCCGTTCCATCAGGCGGTTCTGCAGGGAATAGCGCCGGATGGAGGGCTTTTTGTACCAACACAGGAAGTATACTTTGATTCTCTGGATCTGGCCGACATGAGCTCAATGACTTATGAGGCATTGGCTTTTACGATTATAAAAAGATTTGTTGATGATATACCTGACAATAGATTAATGAGTTTTATAAAAAACGCATACTATCAGGGAGCATTTCCGCCAACAGTAGCACCCATCAGCAGAATGAGCAAGACTTTGTCCGTGCTTGAACTCTGGCATGGTCCAACCTGTGCCTTCAAGGACATGGCGCTTCAAATACTGCCTGAGTTCATGGTTGGCAGTCTGGCTGTGGCTGATGAGAAGAATGAAATCCTGATACTAACTGCAACAAGCGGAGATACTGGCAAAGCAGCCCTTGAAGGTTTCAAAAACAAGAAGGGCATTAAGATAATGGTGTTTTATCCTGAAAACGGTGTCAGTGAAATGCAGAAATATCAGATGATTACCCAGGAGGGAGACAATGTATCTGTAGTTGCCGTAAGAGGCAATTTTGACGATGCCCAGACAGGGGTAAAGGAGATTTTCACTGACAAGGAGTTCAATGAAATGCTTTTGCAGAAAGGCTACAGGCTGTCTTCTGCAAACTCCATCAACTGGGGAAGACTGCTTCCTCAAATCATCTACTATTTCTACGCTTATGGAAGCCTGGTTAGACAGGATGTAATAAAGCTGGGCAGCAAAGTGAATTTTGTGGTGCCTACAGGCAACTTTGGAAACATTCTTGCCTGCTACTATGCCATGAAGGCAGGCCTTCCTGTGGCAAAACTTATTTGTGCTTCCAATGACAACAATATACTGACTGACTTTTTCAACACAGGGACTTATGACAAGAACCGTGAGTTTGTTACAACCATATCTCCTGCCATGGACATACTGGTGTCTTCAAATCTTGAAAGGCTATTGTATGACATATCCGGAGAGGATGACGCATTTGTGTCAAGATGCATGACAGCCTTGAAAGAAAATGGTCTGTATTCTGTTGACAAGAGGACAATAAACAGCTTGAACAACTTCATGTGGGCTTCTTACGCAACCGAGGAAGAAACGAAAGATACCATCAAGAATGTTTATGAAAAGTACAATTATTTGATTGATCCTCATACTGCAGTAGGTATTAATGTGTATGACAAATATGTCATTTCCACGGGAGACATGACAAAGACCATATGTGTATCCACTGCAAGTCCTTTTAAGTTTGGTAAGACGGTGGCAGAAAGCCTTTTTGGACCTGAGGCCATTGAAGGAATGAACGAGTTTGAAATTAACAGGATGCTGAGTGAAAGGACAAATTCACCCATACCAACACCTTTGATGGATCTTGACAAGAAGAAGGTTGTGCATAATGGAGTATGCGATACAAGCAAAATGAAGGATGAAGTAATGAAATTCCTTGGAATATGATTATACATAAAGAAAGGATCGTGACTTTGTTGTCATGATCCTTTTTTCTATACAAAGGGTGCTGTAAAATTATCAAATTCGATACGTGCGATCCTCTGAGCTTCTTCCCGAATCTTTACAATGTCTTCGTAATTCTCAAGAAGAACTTTAACCACGTTTTTGTCTATGTCATTTCTTCCGACCATTTGTTCAAGCACATATACTACCTGTTCCTTTTCCATTCCTTTTCTGTAGGGCCTGTCCTCCGTGATGGCGGTAAATATGTCGCTTACAGCCATGATCCTTGAGCCAAGGGTTAGATTCTCACCATTCAAGTGGAAAGGATAGCCATTTCCGTTCAGTTTCTCGTGATGATAAGCCGCCCATTCTTTTATTATCGAGAACTCGGGTACAATGTTCAGCAGATGATATGTGAAATAAGTGTGGGCTTTCATTTCTGCAAACTCTTGTTTCTCAAGACCATCATTCTTTTCAAGAATTTTATTGCTCACTGCAAGTTTGCCAATATCGTGTAGATGGCCGGCTATCTGCATCATAATGCATTCGGATTCTGAAAAATGCATGCGTTTTGCAATTTCTTTTGCAATCTGTGCAACTCCGGCGGAGTGACATGCGGTAAACCTGCTTTTAAAGTCTATGACATGGGAAATTATTTGTGTAAACTCAAGGATTTCATCTGAGAATAAAAATGTGGCATCACAAATCATTTCCTGTATGTGCTCGACAGGCGAGCGGGAGAACAGGTTGAGCCAGATATATTCTTTTTGTGCAGCCTTTTTCAGAGCTTCCACGTAAGCAGGATGAAATACACTGCCGGATCTGGATTCAATGTAATCCATAACAGAGGAAACCTGGCTTAGTATGTTCGTTTTTGGAGCAAAAGCCATGCAGACCCTGTCAGCCAGGTGGATGATATGGCTTTCTTCTGGAACATTCTCGTTTTCATATTTCATGCCTTTTCCATATTCGTAGCTGACATGGTGGTATTTGATTATACAGGCGGAACGCTTCAGCGGCTCAAAATCCTTGAGCAGTCTCCAGCCTCTGAACCCATGATACCTTATGGATACGGTTTCAGTTTCAGCTATTTCAAGATTCTCTGATCCTAACAGGGTTCCAATATCATGTATGAGCGCAGCATAAAAAAGGTCTCTTCTTCTTTCAGCAGGGAGAGCTAGATGTTCAGCTATGATGTATGACATGTATGTGGTTTGCTGATGATGATTGTATAGTTTTGGAGACAATAGTTCCAATGCGTTTGATAGGCATAACAGTATGTCATAAAGCTTTATTGTCAGTTTCTCCATGCATTTCCCCCATGTTTTTTATGGATTTTACCATAACTTCATAATCATATCAATAAAAAGGTTAATTGCAAAAGTAAATGCAAAACTGAAGAAGTAAATGTAATTTGCAAAAGTAAATGCAAAACTGAAGAAGTAAATGCAACGATTTTTCTGCCCCAAACAGAGAAATCGTTGCGTTTTTTGCTGGTTTAATCTATAATTTAAAATGAAAGGTCCAGTTT
>JAAYLF010000360.1 GCA_012522035.1 Clostridiaceae bacterium | reverse complement strand
TAATGTTCAAGAGAATATAGTCATTAGAAAAAATAAATAGTTTAAATAGCGAGGTGCATGGATTTTAACTTCCGCACTGCAGGGTTTTTAACTTCCGCACTGCACGGATTTATACTTGCCAAACACACCCAGGCCAAGTTTTGATGGTTTCAATACACTCACCCCTGTTGTCTTTTGAGTATAATATATCATTTTTTCACTTTAAACTTCAAATATTTATTAAAAAAGTTTAAAAGGGACAGACACGTTAAACTCGTCCTGTTCATATGATGTTATGTAACGGTATTGTCGGAGTTGCAGATGTATGAATATGACGGGTTATATACACAGCGGAAATGCTTTCCCAAAACCTCTTACATATGAAGAGGAACAAATGTATGTCGAAAGAATGCAAAGCGGGGATATGGAAGCCCGGAATATTCTCATTGAACGAAATCTGCGCTTGGTTGCACATATGGCGAAAAAGTATGTATCACCAAACGTTAGCAATGATGATCTGATTTCTATAGGAACGATTGGACTAATAAAGGCGGTATCCACATTTGATTCATCGAAAGGCAGCAAGTTGGGAACGTATGCTGTCAAATGCATCCAGAATGAAATCCTCATGTACATGAGGACTGGAAAAAAACATCAGAATGAAGTATCGCTCCATGATCCTGTAGGAATTGATCCTGAGGGCAATGAGATTACTCTGGTTGACTTGCTTTGTAATGAAGAGGAGAATATCATAGATGAGCTTGATTGCAAATTTAAGACAAAAAGGCTCAGGGAACAGATAAAGAAAGTATTGGAAGGTAGAGAAAGGAAGGTTATCGAATTAAGATACGGTATCCTGAATGGTATTGAAAAGACTCAAAAGGAAGTAGGGAATATTCTGGGCATTTCGAGATCCTATGTTTCCAGAATTGAGAAACATGCATTGGAAAAACTTCATTCAAGCCTGGAAACTCAAAACTGATTTTGATACAAACAAGGTGGTTACGACAGGGTAACCACCTTGTTTTCTCTGGCTGATTCATATATTGCAAGTACAAGTTCTACTGATTTTCTACCTTCATAACCATCTACAAGTAAGGATGCGCCATTGTCAATGGAATCAATGAGGTTTGCATAAACCCCTGCATGGCCAAATCCATATACGCTGTTTGTGTGATAGCTTAGATTTGCAATATCCTTGTCTATGGGCATTTCTTCTTCAAACTTCCACTCAAGTATCTTGTTAAGACCCATTCCGCCAAGCCTTACAAATCCCTTTTCACCAATAACCGTAAGGCTGCCTTCGTAATCGCCTATGGAGGTCAGCATGGTTACATTCATATTCCCTATGGCGCCGTTTTCAAACCTTATAATTGCGCTTCCTGTATCTTCTGCTTCAATTTTTCTGTCCAGATGATCTATGAAAGCTGATACGCTCTTGATTTTCCCTCCGACTCTCTGTACAAGGTCAGCGTAGTGAACTGCCTGGTTCATAAAGGCACCGCCATCAAGTTTCCATGTACCTCTCCAGTCATCGCTGTCATAGTAATCCTGTCCTCTGTACCAGTACACGTTCGACTGGACCATGTATATCTTGCCAAACCTGTTTGCATCCACGGCCTCTATAAGGGCAGAGCAGGTGGGATTAAGTCTGTTTTGTTTTACCACGAACAGCTTTACGTTGTTTTCCTCGCAAGCTTTTATCAGATTGTCGACATCTTCCATAGCACATCCCATGGGCTTTTCAGTAAGAACATGGATGCCTCTTTGTGCAGCCTTTATACCATGTTCCGGATGCAAGCCGCTGGGGGTGCATATTGCCACAACATCAATTTCTTCCTCGTCCAGCATCCTGTCCAAAGAGGTATAGCAGTTTACTTCAGTATCATTAGTTTTACTTATGTAACTTGCTTTTGCATTTATTGCCTTTTCTTCCACAATGTCACACAAGGCTACCAATTTGATTTTGTTATCCTTGTAGTGGTGGGCAACTGCATCAAGATGAATACCGCTTATTCGCCCACAACCAACGAGTGCATATCTAAGCATAAACGCCTCCATTATTTGTTCGTAAGGAAAGTTGGTGCGCTTTTTGGCGCTTTCCCTTTTATTACTTCATGGTAATATTTATATGTCATAGGTTCCCCATCGGTCACACATGTGTCAACAAGCTTGCCAATTATTACGTCATGCGTTTCCACGTTTATGTGGTCAACTAGCTCAAAGCACATAAAGCCCGTGCAATTTTCGAGTATCCTAGGCAGCCCGTTGTAGTCCTCATACTCAATTCCGACCATCTTGTCTCTGTTTCTACCAGATGAGAAACCTAGTCTTTGTATGACTTCTCTGGGTGTATTTACGGAAAGTATGCTGATGCCATACCTTTTTGTCCTCTTTATAACTTCATTTGTATAGCTGTCCTTGTTAAGACTGATTGCCATATAGATAGGCTCAAAAGACGTTATCTGAATAAGGGTGTTGATTATACATCCTGTGGGTCTTCCGTTGTCGTTAACTGTTAGTGCATATAGTCCATATGAAATGTCACTTAATACTTCCAAATCCAAATCCAATCACCTTTAGTAATTAATTGCTTGAATTGTATAACTATCATATTGATTTGTCAACCCGTTTTAAAGCTGTTTTGCGGGCTTGGCCAGTTCAGAAATCATATTATGTCTGGATTGTACATGTACTGGTACGGAACAAACTGGATAAAATCTAAAAGGCATATAAAATATTAACATTATATACAGACTGGAAGTGGAACAATTGAAGTGGATAGTTCTGCCATATGAAGAAAAAGAAAACCTTGATGAAAGTGATTACCTGTACATTGTAGGTGGCTACCATTCTTTTGATAGTGGAACAGAAGTCTGGGGCGCCGTCAGCCATGACAGGATCAGGCTTGTTGGGGATAGAATGGGTGATATTGTAATTACATATGAAAGTGGTGCAGTGGATAGAGTCCCCCTCATATTTGGCTACACCCTTTGGTACTACAAGCCCTGGAAGCTCTACAAGGCTCCTTTCGACGGACAAGGAAAAGATGAGAATATGAAAAAACTGCTTAATGAGGCCTTGCATCTTTACGGTGCCTTTGAAGGTTTTGAGGATTGTGTGCTAAAGGTTAGGCTGAGGGGTGAAAAGGTAAAAAGGATAGAGGTTAAAAACAATTGCGATAAGGCCGGAAGCCCTGTGATAAAGGGAGCATACATAACATCAGGCGAGGCAGAGCAGCTGACAGGCGGAATTGTCTCAATTTGTACCGAGGAAGAGTTTTTTGAAAAGTTTGTTGTTGACTCCCAAAATCCATATCCTGAAAATGTAAGAAATGCAATAGAGAAAATTAGAAAAGGCCTATATACCTTTGAAGAAGATTACAACAAAGAACCAATACCTTTTGAGTATGACGAGTATCATACTGGTGTCAAAGTGCGTTTTTATGGCAGCAATATTGCAAAAATTGCAAATGGTGTGTTCTATCATAATCTCAAGAACTTGTCTGAAAGAGTGGATGAAAACGGGATTCTTCATGAATCCTTCAAAAATGCACCTGAATCCTTTGACAGCTTTGGAACATGGAAACCAAATGCAGGTACTTTTCATGGAAGATACTATACACGTAACAGGAGTTTTTCCGTGCTTGCTGCTTTTGGGTACAAGGAGCTTGCTGACAGGGCAGTGGCTTATGCCAATAAAAAGATGTTGTTCTTCAGGGAGAACAATCTTACCATAGGCGGAGTACAAATACCCGGTCACTTTACTGTTGTTATTGACAATCCTTTGTACTATTCTGAAGTGCTTGTTCCCAGGGGCTGGCCAACTGTTTATACCAATAAAGTCTTTGGTGATGAATACAAGAATATTGGAAACCAGGAAACCGATGGCCATGGTCTTATGATGATAGGAAACTACAGTGTTTGGAAATCGATGGGCAAACCCAAAGACTGGGTGGAAAAGAACTGGGTATATATTAATGAAGCTTGTGAATGGATATTGTGGTGTTTTAAGCACCCTGACCTGTCCTTTGCCGGAGAGGGACTGTTGTTTTCAGAATCCGAAGGAGGCATGAAAGGGTTCTCTCTGTACTGCAATGTTCCCTGCTTTTTGGGACTTCTTTGCTATGCGGAAATGGCAGAAATAGCAGGAAAACATGATGCGGCTTATGTTTGGAGAGAGACAGCACAGTACATGAAAAAGGGAATAGAGTCATACATGCTCGAACCCGGGAATAAAAAGTGGCACAAATTTGGCTTTTTGCATGATCCTGTCCCTTCAATGCTTGCCGATGTTTATGGTTTTGACAGGGATGACGTGCCGCAAAAGGATTGGCTTGAATACTCAAGCAATACCTACCCTGATGATGTGAGATCCGTTACAATACGCAACCATCATGGTGGAAGGGGCGGTCTTGGATACAATCACTGCATTATGACTCAAAACGCACTTCTTTTGGACCATATGGAGGATGCTTCAAAGTTTGTGCAGAATCTCACCAAAATATGTTATGCGCCAAGAAGGGACAACCCATATATCGCACCGGAGAAGTTTACTTACGACCCGGTAAATGGTGTGTATATGAAGCAAGGGGATTTGGGCAATCTTTATCAACTGGTGGAGGTTTTGAGATGCTATCGAACCGTCCTGGGCATATATGTAAACAATGATGGAGCATTGAAGATTTTTCCCAGGATGCCTTGCGAGTGGGGAGTGAAAATTGAAAGGATGCCTGTTGAGGGGACAAACGCCCATCTGGCAGTGAATGTGACTTATCCGAAGGATGGAGTTCAACTGATGGTTCTTAAGTTTTCAGAAGACAATGCTGTTGGCAGGGTTAAGGTCCGGTTTGGTCCATTCCCATTGGACACCGCAGTATGCAGGGTTCAAATAAATGGAGAGGAAGCTGAATGCAAGGTGTTCAAATCAGGAGACAGCAAGTGGGCACTGGCCGAGTTTTTCCCAACAAGGAGAATGAAAATTGCCGCCATGTATTCGTCTGATTCCAACCTGCCCAAAAGGTCTATCAACTGGCCTGTTTTGACAGGGGATAATTTTTCCAACAGCTGATTGCTGTGGATTTTTCAAGGGCATAATAAATAGGTGGAACCATGCAGTCAATGGTACATATAATTGACAAAAGGAGTACATAAGGTGTATGATTTAGTGAGCTGTTTATTAATTCGAGGTGGAAAGGCAGGATATATATGGATAATAAAAAGACTTATTATATAACAACACCAATTTACTACCCAAGTGACAATCTCCACATTGGGCATTCATATACTACGGTCGCTGCGGATGCAGAGGCAAGATATAGAAGACTGAGAGGCTATGACGTAATGTTTCTGACCGGAACTGACGAGCACGGTCTTAAAATACAGAGAAAAGCCGAGGAAGCAGGCATCAGTGCTCAGGAGTATGTGGACAGAATTGTTGCGAACATAAAGAAGCTGTGGAAGATACTTGATGTATCAAACGATAAATTCATTAGAACCACCGATGATTTTCACGTCAAGGCAGTACAGAAAATTTTTGAGGAACTGTACAAAAAAGGTGACATATACAAAAGCGAGTATGAGGGATGGTACTGCACCCCTTGTGAATCCTTCTGGACAGAATCCCAGTTGCAAGATGGAAACTGTCCTGACTGCGGAAGGAAAGTGGAGCTTACCAAGGAAGAAAGCTACTTCTTCAGACTGTCAAAGTATCAGGACAGACTGATTGAGCATATAGAGAGTCATCCTGAATTTATACAGCCGGAATCCAGGAAGAATGAAATGATAAACAACTTCCTGCGTCCTGGTCTTGAAGATTTGTGCGTGTCAAGAACCACTTTCAACTGGGGTATACCCGTTACCTTTGACGACAAGCACGTCATTTACGTGTGGGTGGATGCCCTTTCAAACTACATTACCGCCCTTGGATACAACCAGGAAGACGATTCTGATTTCAGGAAGTACTGGCCTGCGCAGGTGCATCTTGTAGGAAAGGAAATTGTTAGGTTCCATACTATAATCTGGCCTGCTATACTGATGGCCCTTGACCTGCCTCTTCCAAAGCAGGTATTCGGGCATGGCTGGCTGCTTCTTGATGGAGGAAAAATGTCAAAATCCAAAGGCAACGTGATAGATCCGGTGGTTTTGGTCGACAAATACGGTTCCGATGCCATTAGGTATTTCCTTTTGAGGGAAGTTCCCTTTGGATCAGACGGGCTGTTCAGCAACGAAGCCCTCATAAACCGAATAAACTCCGACCTTGCAAACGACCTTGGAAACCTGATTTCAAGAACCATAACCATGCAGGAAAGATTCTTCGGCGGCGTAATGCCCGAGAAACATGAAAAGGATGCCATAGATGAGGAGATTAGGGAATACATGCTGTCCCTTGTCCCGGTAGTTGAGGGATATATGGACAAGCTGCAGTTTTCCAATGCTCTTGCAGAGATATGGAAGAGAGTCTCAAGGCTCAACAAATATATTGATGAGACAACTCCGTGGATTTTGGGAAAAGATGAAACCAAAAAGGACAGGCTCGCAGGTGTAATGTACACTTTGCTGGAATCCATAAGGATAGTATCCATACTGCTACAGCCCTTCATGCCCAAAACGCCACTAAAGATTTGGGAGCAGATTGGCATAGGAAAAGACCATTCCTGGGATAGCGCAAAAGAATGGGGACTCTATCCGACAGGCGCGAAGGTTTCAAGAGGGGAGATTCTGTTTCCAAGAATTGATGTGGACAAGGAACTTGCCGCTCTGGAAGCAATGAATGAGAATAAGAATGAAAAGAAAGAGGAAAAGAAGGAAGAGGAACCAGACAACTTGATTACCATAGACGAGTTTGCCAAGGTGGAGATGAAAGTTGCTCTGGTCGAGGAGGCAAGTCATGTAGAAGGCTCGGACAGACTGCTTCTTCTAAAACTTGACCTGGGTAATGAGAAACGTCAGGTTGTATCAGGCATAGCAAAATACTATACATCGGAAGAAATGGTTGGGAAGAAGGTTGTCTGTGTGACGAACCTGAAGCCTGCTGTTCTTAGGGGAGTTGTGTCAGAAGGCATGATTCTTGCTGCCACCAAGGGCAAGAAACTCACCTTGGTTACCATAGACGGTGATTTGCCTGCAGGAAGCAAAATTTCGTAGTTTTAGTTGCCGGTAATATTTATTTATGGTATACTTTGAAAATGCACCTGGAACAAGGGTTTTGGGCATGAATTAGAGTAGGAGGAATAATTTTTATGGTTGTAAAATTTGAAGAGATTAGTGCAAACAAGGTGAAATTGCATATAGAATCAACACCTGAGCAGGTTAAGGAGAAAATTGCAGAAGCATATAGACGCAACAGAAAAAAATACAATGTAAAAGGGTTCAGACCTGGCAAGGCTCCTCAGAAGATTATTGAGCAGTACTATGGCAAGGAAGTATTTTTTAGCGATGCCTTTGATCTGTTTGTCAATGAGGAATATTTCAAGGCTATTGATGAGAAGAAACTTGTTCCCTATGGCGATCCAAAGATTGCCGATGTAGTAATAGAAGAGGATAAAATGGCTTTCAGCGCAGAAGTTTCAATTATGCCAATGCCTGAGTTTGGAGAGTTCAAGGGTATTGAGGTTCCCCAGTTGAGTGACGAGGTTACAGACGAGGAGCTGGAGGCTGAAATCAAGCAGGAAATCAAAAGAAATTCAAGGCTTGTTGAGGTTACAGACAGACCGGCTCAAAATGACGACGTTTTGACCGTTGATTTTGTTGGTACGGTTGATGGTGTTGAGTTTGAAGGCGGAAAAGCCGAAGGAACCTCCATTACACTGGGTGCTGGCAGATTCATACCAGGATTTGAGGAGCAGCTCGTTGGAGCGACTGCCGGAAGTGAGGTAACTGTTAACGTAACCTTCCCTGAAGACTATTTCAACAAAGAACTGGCAGGCAAGGATGCAGTATTTAATGTAAAGGTACATGATGTAAAGACATGGGAAGAGCCTGAATTCAATGACGACTTTGTATCCGACATCAGCGAGTTTGAAACCGTTGAGGAGTACAAACAGAGTGTAAGGGAAAAGCTGATGGAAGCAAAACGTCTTGAAAACCGCAAGATTCAGGAGGATCATGCAATAAACGCATTTGTTAAGTCCTGTACAATCAATCTTCCTGAAGAAATGATAGAAAACAACATAGAGAGAGATTTTAAGAGATTTGTAGAGAATATAGAAATGTATGGCCTGAACATTGACGACTATGCCAAAATGATTGGCAAGGAGGTCAATGAGATTAAGGAAGAAATGGCAGAGGAGTCCCGCAGGAGACTTCTTGAAAAGTATGCATTGGTTAAGCTTGCCGAGAAGGAAGAATTGTTCCCAAGTCCTGAACAGATGGATGAGCTTATCAAGCTTAATGCAATGGAGCTGAGAATGACAGAGGAGAATCTCAGGAATGAAATTAAAAAGCATCCTGAAATTCTGGATTATTTGATTGAAGAAGGCCTGAACGAAGCGGCTATCAAGCTGATTATGGACAATGTGGTTTACGTTGATCCTGACAAATTTCAAGTTGAAGAAGAGGTAGATGAAGAGAATAAAGAAGATAAAGAGGAATAAATTTATTTAAAATATATCAAGAAGGAGTGATTTTATGCCAAGCATTCCATTTGTTGTAGAACAGACGAGCCGAGGAGAGCGTAGTTATGATATATATTCACGCCTCCTGAATGATAGAATAATCGTACTAAGCGATGAAATAAATGATGTAACCGCCAGTTTGGTGGTGGCACAGCTTCTATACCTTGAATCGGAGAACCCCGACTAGGATATACAGTTGTACATCAACAGCCCTGGAGGAAGTGTAACTGCAGGAATGGCGATTTATGACACAATGGAGTTCATCAAATGTGATGTTTCCACCATATGTGTTGGTTTGGCGGCCAGCATGGGTGCTCTGCTGCTTGCAGCAGGTACCAAGGGCAAGAGATATGCTTTGCCCAACAGTGAGATTATGATTCACCAGCCTTTGGGAGGAGCAAGAGGTCAGGCTACTGACATTAAGATTCATGCTGATCATATTATTAAAACAAGAGAAAAGTTGAACAAGATACTTAGCGAAAAAACGGGTCAGCCTTTAAGCAAGATTGAGAAGGATACGGACAGAGACAACTTTATGACTGCACAGGAAGCTTTGGAATACGGTCTTATCGACAAGGTTATGACTAAAAGGGCATGACCCAGAGAGGTAAAGGTGAAAAATGGCAAAGTACGATGATCGTCAGGTAAGATGTTCTTTTTGTGGAAAAAGAGAACAGCAGGTACGCAGGTTGATCGCAGGTCCTGGTGTGTACATCTGTGACGAATGCGTTGACCTTGCGGTTGACATAATTGAAGAGGAATTCGGAGATGAATATGACGATTTGGAAGAACAGCCTTTTGAACTGCTGAAACCAGCGGAGATGAAGGCTGCACTGGACGAGTATGTCATCGGCCAGGAGGAAGCCAAGAAAGCTCTTTGTGTGGCAGTATACAACCACTACAAGCGTATAAACGAATTAAGAGACAAGAACAAGAAAGAAGATGTTGAGATTTCTAAAAGCAACGTTCTGTTGATAGGACCCACAGGCGTTGGAAAGACTTATCTTGCGCAAACCATGGCAAAGCTTTTGAATGTGCCTTTTGCCATTGCTGATGCGACAAGTCTTACTGAAGCAGGATATGTGGGTGAGGACGTTGAGAATATTCTGCTGAGACTATTGCAGGCTGCAGATTTCAACATTGAACTTGCTCAAAAAGGAATCATATTCATTGATGAAATTGACAAAATTGCCAGACGCGGAGACAATCCATCCATTACAAGGGACGTTAGTGGAGAAGGCGTGCAGCAGGCACTGTTGAAGATACTTGAAGGTACGGTTGCCAATGTACCACCCCAGGGTGGAAGAAAGCATCCGCACCAGGAGTTTATCCAGATAGATACTACAAACATACTTTTTATCTGCTCTGGTGCTTTTGATGGTCTTCCGAAGATCATCGAGAACCGCATAGGAAAGAACACTATTGGTTTTTCCGGTGTTGTTCGTTCCAGTGATTCTTTGGATACTGACGAACTGTTGTCAAAAGTACAGCCTCAGGACCTTTTGAAATTCGGTCTTATACCGGAGTTTATTGGTCGTGTGCCGGTTATAGTGACACTGCAGTCGCTGAACAAGGATACTCTCAAGAGAATCCTCACCGAGCCCAAAAACGCTATTATCAAACAGTACAAGAAGCTGTTTGAGTATGACAAGGTAGAGCTTGAGTTCAATGACGAAGCTTTGGATGCGATTACTGAGATTGCAATTCAAAGAAAGACCGGAGCAAGAGGATTGAGGGCAATTGTGGAAAAGGCTCTTATGGACGTAATGTACGAGATTCCATCGGAGGAGAACGTGGAGAAGTGCATTATAACCAAGGAAGCCATTGAAAAGAAGGATAAACCCATCCTGATCTATGGAAAGGACAAAAAGGCGCTTCCTTCGGGAAAGAGCCAGGGCTCCAAGGGTCAGAGGATGGAGACGGTATCCTGAATTTTTCTTGGGAAATATTTCCCAAAAGTTGACACTTTATTTTGTCAGTGATAACATTAATATTGGAAAAATGTTACGGGGTCAATTATATTGACCCTGTTTATATATTTTTACATTTTATCTTGAGGAGCAATCACATTGAAAGACATATATATTCTTGGAATAGAGACAAGCTGTGATGAAACCAGCGCATCAATTGTTAAGAATGGACGGGAGGTTTTATCGAATATCATCTCGTCGCAGATTGATCTGCACAAGGAGTACGGTGGAGTGGTTCCTGAAATTGCTTCGCGCAAACATGTGGAACTTATAATACCTGTGATAAATGAGGCAATAAGGAGTTCCGGGATTGACAAGGACATGATAAGTGCAGTGGGAGTCACTTT
>JAAYLF010000359.1 GCA_012522035.1 Clostridiaceae bacterium | reverse complement strand
TGTAAAAACCAAACCAAGGATCAGAACAAGCGATGTAATGATCAGAATTTTTCTGAGTTTGTTGTTCATTTTCCTTTTACCTCCTATTTTTCTCCATATATACCACACATCATTATACATGTCAACCGATATTAATCGAGTTGTGTATAATATACGATATTATAAAGCAAAAAGAATAAATTGTCCATATCAAATTATGTAAAGCATAGATAATGGTCATTTGAATTTTTAAATGCAAAGGCTTCTTTGCATTTACTTCTTCCACATGTTATGGTTTAGTATCTTCAGTTGTTCATTGCTTAGTTTGCATTTACCTCTTCTTAAATGCAAACAGCACTCTGAACTGGACAAGATTGCTGGTTAGCTCCTGAACTTTCTAATTCTTGTAAAGATACCTATATAAATTGCTACTACTTTTATCTTAAAACATGTGGTATATATATAAGTGTCTGCCCGGAGTAAGAAAGGAGTAATAATACATGGGCAAACATTTTACTATTGAGGATAGAATAAGTATTCAGCAATTACTTAAAGAAGGTAAGTCTTACTCAGACATTGCAATCTGCCTTGGCAGATCAGTCAGTACCATTATGAGAGAAGTTAAGAACCATCGTGTTTTTATCAATCGTAAAGATGTTACAACAATGCAAACCAAAAATGCGTGCTTAAAACGCTTCGATTGCAAGATATCAGGTAAATGCAAGAAACCTACATGCACTGCAATACATAAGCGTAATTGCAAAATATGTGGTGGTTGCAACGATTACTGCAGTGAGTTTGAAGAAGAGATCTGTAAAAAATATGATTCGCCACCGTACGTTTGCAACAGTTGTGAAAAGAAGCCAAGATGTCCACTTTCTAAATATGTATACGATGCTGCAAAAGCGCAAAATGCCTACCAAGATAAACTTTCAGAATCTAGGAAAGGCATTTCTGTTACTAGTGAAGAGCTGAACCGTATTGATGAAATAGTTTCACCAAGATTACAAAAAGGCCAATCTATACATTCAATATGTGCAGATGAAAAAGATGTCTTAAATCTTTCAGAGCGAAGTGTGTACAAGTATGTAAACAAGGGACTTTTATCAGCAAAGCCAACTGATTTGCAACGTACTGTCCAAAGAAGGCCACGCAAAAAAGCAGGACCAGCAGTAAAAGTTGACAAGCAATGTTATAAAGACATAACTTACACGGATTTTGAGAAATATCTGGAGCAAAATAATAATCCTAATGTTGTTGAAATGGACTCTATTGTAGGAAAACAAGGCGAAGTAGGAGTAGTCCTGTCATTGTTGTTAAGAAACTGTGATTTACAGCTCTACTTCTACCGCAGTTACAATACCGCTCGTTCAGTTACAGAGATATTTGATGAGCTGAGATCAAAGTTGACAGATTCTGAATACTCAAAACTCTTCAAATGCATCTTAGCTGATAGGGGCACAGAGTTCACCGATCCAGTCGCTATAGAAGTTAATAAGGATACAGGGGAAATCTAAAAGAGAGTATTCTACTGTGACCCAATGAATTCAAACCAAAAGGCAAAATGTGAACGGAACCATGAGTTTTTCCGCTACATTTTGCCTAAAGGCTCGTCCTTTTCTGCCCTCACGCGGAAAAAGACGGACATGATAACAAACCATGTTAATTCATACCCAAGGCCTCGGCTTGGGGAAAAGTCACCTATTGCTGTTTTTAAAGCAATATATGGTGATGAGCTTGCAAACAAACTTGGGCTTGTTGAAATACCCGCAGAAGAGATTATTTTGACACCACAACTACTAAAATAATAAGTGCTTAAAGCAACTCCAGGCAGGCAGATATGGTAATATATTACTTTGCGTTTACTTCTTCGTAAAAATCGAGAAAAACGTAAGGTTAGATTGTCATGTCCCCAAATATATACAAACTTCACCTTTCACCTTCGATTATAGGGCAAAACAGCAAAAAATACAACGATTTCTCTGTTATTTACAGAAATTACCGTTGCATTTACTTTTGCAAATTGCGTTTACTTTTACAAATTGCATTTACTACTTCCATTTTGCGTTTACTTTTTCAATTAACCAAGCATAGATAATTATTGTTAAAATTAGAAACAACTCAATAACAATTCTACATATCAAAATCAATGAATGTAAAGCCTGTTAATATACTTTTAGGAACATCCAAGCTTGTGTTAACAGACCACACTT
>JAAYLF010000358.1 GCA_012522035.1 Clostridiaceae bacterium | reverse complement strand
GCGAAAATGCATACCTCGAAGCAGCGTATCAAGTCTTTTGGCAAAAACTCTTGCCTCCTTGGTTATGTGGTCGATTAACAGCGGATATGTAGCCATGAACATGTTGCAGTCAAGCACTCTGTTTAGAAGCATCTCCTTGAACTCAATGAACTCAAGAGTAAGTTTATACGCCCTCTTGTTCAAACTGGTCACTGCCTGCTCTGACAAGGGTCTCCTCCTGTCATTAGGGCTTAATGACAATTCCTTTCTTGTGATACTCATGTTGAAGGGGATGCATGTGAAACAACTTGTAGCTTCTTCTGCGTCCATGGTATGACATGTAACAAACTGTTCCGACTTGACAGCTTTTCTGCTAACCCTGCCCGGTGCCATATCGGCAGCTTCCGACAAAAGACTTTCATAAGATTCTCTGAAATATTTTGCTTTATCTATACACCTATCTTCCTTTTGCATAAAAGCAATCTCCAGGAAGAATGCATGTTCTTTCATGATACGTAAAAAGAACAAATTAGTGTCAAGCGAAATCGTAATATATTCACTCAACGAAAGCATAGAATCCTCCTTTTTCAATTATTCGCATAGAAAAATATGCTACTACAATATATTCAAAGGAGAAATCATTTGTTAAAAACAGTTGAACGATGAAGAGATTTGTGATACAATGACGATAAATTAGAAACAGGAGGGAAAATCATGAAAAAAGCATTTTTCTTCATCGTATTAACAATACTAACACTAAGTATGGTTGCGGTATACGCAAGCAATATTCAGATTACATTGGACAAACAGGAATATGTTGTTGGGGAAACTGTAACAATTACCTACTCAGATGCTGATGGCGATGCCAAGGCATGGTTTGCCATATACCCACAAGGAGAAGAGCCTTACCAGTCATATCCGGGAACGGAAAAAGTATGGGCTTACGCAAACAGTAATTCTGAACAAGCTGGTTCAGAACCTGTTACAGAAGGAACTGTAACCCTGAGCACTGAAGGACTTGCTCCAGGCGAATACAGATGCTCATACTTTGTTGACATTGGTTACAATGTTGGTGCTACCGTCACTCTAAAGATAGTTGAGGAAAGCACAAACCCGGAAACATCGGACGCCATTGCGTACATACCTTTTATGATTGGAGCAATCTTGTCACTCATGGTCTTGAAGCGTAAAGCTGTAAACATATAAGCAAAGAGGAAAGGACATATCAAAACACAAATATGTCCTTTTTCCTCACCCAATTATTCCATATCTCTCTTTCAGTTTCAGAATCCGGTATACGCTTTCATTTACTCTTTCCTCACTTACTTCACCTCTATTAAACGCATCGAGTAGTGAATTGTAGGCAGCTTTTCCCTTTTCAATATTCTGAGCACAAAGAATAATATCGCATCCTGCATTAAAGGCCATGACGCTTGCCTGTCCTATTGAATACTCATCACTGATGGCATTCATGCCCAAATCATCGGTAATCACAACACCTTTGTAATTCATTTCGTTTCTTAGAAGGTCTGTGACAAGTTTTTTTGACAGTGTACTTGGAAGGGAATCTACTTCCTTGACAACAATATGCCCTGTCATTATCATCTCCACATTATTTTTAATAGCTTCCATAAATGGAACAAGCTCAAACCCATAAAGATCATTTAAACTCTTCTTCACCACAGGAAGCCCATAATGCGAATCCACACTGGTATCTCCATG
>JAAYLF010000357.1 GCA_012522035.1 Clostridiaceae bacterium | reverse complement strand
TCTCCTTAATTCCATATGTAGTGTGTATGCTTATATTATACCACATCACATATGAATAATGGAGGTTTGTGTTAAATTTTCAAGATGCAAACGTGTCAAGTCTTATACTTTTGACACCCTAATCATTGTATTTTAGCACAAAAAAAGTCTGGAGCAATATTCCAGACTAAAAAAATTTAGGAGAGCAGCGCTCTATCATTTGCAAATTCTTCGCCTGACACTTTGCCAAACCTTTCAAGGAGGCTTTCGACTGTCAGATTTCTTTTTTCTTCACCTTTAATATCGAGGATTATTTTTCCGTTTGACATCATGATCAGGCGGTTTCCATGATTTATGGCATCTCTCATATTATGGGTAATCATCAATGTAGTTAGTTTACCTTCTTCAACTATTTTATCTGTGAGTTTCAGAACTTTTTCAGCAGTTTTGGGGTCAAGAGCTGCAGTATGTTCGTCAAGAAGCAAAAGCTTTGGTTTTATCAAAGTCGCCATTAAAAGGGTGAGGGCCTGTCTTTGTCCTCCGGAAAGAAGTCCAACCTTGTCACTCAAGCGGTTTTCAAGTCCTAGGTCCAAAGTACTTAACAGTTCCCTGTAGATTTCCCTTTCCTTGTTGCTAATACCCCATTTCAGCGTTCTTCTTTTTCCCCGCCTATAGCTAAGAGCAAGGTTTTCTTCAATTCCCATGTTTGCTGCAGTACCCATCATCGGATCCTGAAAAACCCTTCCCAGGTATGCAGCTCTTTTATGTTCGGGAATTTTTGTTACATCTTTTCCGTCAATCAGTATCTGGCCTTCATCCACCATGTGCACTCCTGCAATGCAGTTTAAAAGGGTGGACTTTCCGGCACCGTTTCCGCCAATCAGTGTTACAAAGTCTCCTTCAGAAAGTGTCAGACTTACATCGTCCAAAGCAACCTTTTCATTAATTGTGCCTGCATTGAATATCTTTTTAATATTTTTCACTTCAAGCATTGTTTCGCCTCCTGAAGGAATTTTTTATAGTACTAAGGTATTCTCCTAACATTGGCAGAGACAGTGCAATTGCAACGGTAAGAGCGGTGAACAGTTTAAGGTCGTTTGCAGGCATTCCCATTTTGAGTACCAGCGCAATTATTATCCTGTATGTAATAGCTCCTAGAACCAGAGCTATCAAACGTGAAAAGAAGTTTCTCTTGCCAAACAGAACCTCGCCTATGATAACGGACGCAAGACCAATGACTATGGAGCCCTGTCCCATTTGGATATCCGCAAAGTTCTGGCTTTGGGCAATCAGTGCTCCGCTAATGGCCACAAGACCATTGCTGAACACAAGCCCGATAATCACCATGGTATTTGTGTTTATTCCCTGGGCGCGGACCATGTTGGGATTGTTTCCTGTTGCACGGATTGCACATCCTATCTCGGTTCCAAAAAACCAGTACAGAAAACATACGACAAACAATACCGTTATAAATCCTACTGTAATAACTGGATAGATTACAGTACTGAGATTGTACTTTTCAAAGATTTTTTGAAAAGGGGTGTATACTGTCTTTCTGTTCAAAAGCGAGATGTTGGCTCTGCCCATTATGCGCAAATTTATTGAATACAACGCAATCATGGTGAGAATACCTGACAAAAGCGCAGGTATTCTCAACTTTGTATGCAACAGCCCTGTTGCAAGTCCTGCTGCAAGTCCGCCTAATAATGCGAGGAGGGTTGCAAGATAGGGGTTTGTGCCATTGCTTATGCTGTTAGCTGCAATTGCAGCACCCATGGCAAGGGTACCTTCCACGGTCAAGTCTGCAATGCCCAGTATTCTGTATGTTATGTATACACCGATAGTCATTATCGCCCAATGAGTCCAAGGGAGATAGCGCCTAGAATAATGTTCAACATTTATTTTCACTCTTTCAAAGCATTATTGCCTGTTATTTATTTTCTCCATATACTACATATTCTTTAAGATCTTCAGGTATTTCCAAACCAATTTCTTCTGCCACATCTCCATTGATATAGAAGTCAAACTTGGTTGAAGCTTCAATAGGCATGTTCTGTGGTTTTGCTTCGCCTTTAAGAATTTTAACCGCCATAAGGCCTGTTTGATAGCCAAGATCCCTGTAGTTTATACCAAGGGTTGCAAGACCGCCCTGCTTTACCATTCCGGATTCACCACAAATGACAGGAGTTTTTGATTCCTTTGTCACACCGTAAACCACAGGCATGGCTGAAGCGAAGGTGTTGTCAGTGGGGATGTAAATGGCATCACACATATCAACTATCTGCTGGGTCGCCTGCTGAACATCGTTGGTGTTGGTAACAGTAACCTCTACATATGTAAGGCCGAGATTTTCAATTACTTCCTTTGCTATTTTTGCCTGGATAATTGAGTTGTCCTCGCTGGATGTGTAGAGAACACCAACCTTCTTGGCATCTGGAACCAGCTTTACGAGCAGGTCTATCTGTTCCTTGATGGGATTCATGTCAGTAGTGCCACTTACATTGCCGCCGGGTTTTTCATTTGACTCAACAAGTCTTGCAGACTCAAAGTCAGTAACCGCTGTGGCAAGAATGGGTATTTCTTTAGTTTTGCCAGCTATGGTTTGTGCGGCGGGTGTTGCGATTGCAAGAATCAAGTCAACATTATTATTGACAAACTGATCACTGATGGAACCCAGATTGCTTTGATCGCCCTGAGCGTTCTGATAATCAATAACAATGTTTTCGCCTTCGATGTAGCCGTTGTCTTTAAGAGCCTCAATAAATCCTTCGCGTGCTGCATCCAATGCGATATGATCCATGAACTGGATGATACCTATAACGATTTTGCCATCGTTGCCACCTGTACAACCTGCCGCAAAAGATACAAGAACACACATAATCAATATGATTGATAACTTTCTTTTCATACTACCTTACCTCCATGCTACTAAATATATGATATGATTATGTAATAAAAAAGCCCCTGAACCATACAGGGACGTTCCTACCATAATACCCTGCTTCTTTCAAGGTCATTTTTAATTTTTTCTGTGATACTTAATCACGGCTATATTGTCAATATATAAAATCAGCATATTTCCAAGTTTGATGGTAGGAAATATAGTATACTCAATAGTATTCTGTAATATTATGATAGGGAAAACAAATGAAAGGAATGATGAAAGTGAAGATATGCATACTATCAGGTACTCCAAAATCCAAAGGACTTTGTCAATCAGTCATTGAGGCGGCTAGACAGGGAATTGCAGATGCAGGTGGAGAGATGGGTGAGATAAGATTGTGCGGTTCAGAAATTGAAAGGTGCAAGGTTTGTGGTAATGGATGGGGTGCTTGTGTAACTGGTGAATGTGAATATGGAGACGATGGATTTAATGAGATAAAGGAAAGGGTAAAGGATAGCGATGCAGTCATCATTGCAACTCCTGTGTACTGGGGAGAAACGTCAGAAGCATTAAAGTCTTTTCTCGACAGGCTGCGCAGATATGACTTTCACCACAAGGAAGTGCTAGTAGGAAAGCAGGTGCTTTTAATTGCGGTGGCTGGGGGGTCTGGCAACGGCATACTGACCTGCCTTGAGCAGATGGAACGGTTTTGCAGGCATGCAAATGCCCACATATTTGATTACATAGGAGTAAACCGATGGAACAATGACTACAAAAAGCAGGCGGTAAAGGAAGCTTCCTTCGCGATTGCCAGCGGCAGGAAGAGTGGTGAAACGGTGAAATACTAAAGGAAGCTTCCAAAGTATATCCAATAGATATCATAACCGCAGATATATGCAGGTTGATATTTTTCACCGCTTTTGTGGGATATGCGGTCAAGCCACAAGTGTTTTCTCAACCCGAAATCAAGGAGTTTGCTTTTTTCGCCGTCAAAGACGTACAGATTGTAGTTCTGAACGTCAAAGGTGGAGTAGTTGTCCTTGTAATAGTATATCATGTCCTTGCTTATGTGATAAAAGTCAATAATGTCTTCTGCAACAAGGGTGGTTTTATCCTGTTTTATATCGTAGAAATACAGGTCTCTTTCAATGCTTCCGTTTATTCGCTTGGTTTTTACGTAATAAAGGTTGCTTTCGTTGTCGCTGCACACCTCATGGAATCTTCCCTCATCGATTTTCTTGTCATCCATGTATAGTTCGAGAAGACTATCCTTCCATACTCCGTAAACAAGCTGGTCATTGGGAAGATAGCTGTGAAAAACGACATCTTCAGTAATTAAATCCAAGGCATACTTGTTAAGGTCATATACAAACAGCTGGTATATGAGATCTTCTTCTGCTGTTCTTGTACCAATAAATGCAAACTTATCAAACGAAGAGTTGAACATAAATCCACTTACAAGACTGTACATGTTCAGTATCAGAAACATGTCTTTTATAACAAGCAGGTTCAGGCTTAGCCCTACGGTCACAACCAGAAAAGGTTTTTCGCTGCATATCTTTTTTATGAAGGTTGTTTTGCTGGCATCCAATACACTTCTTGCCCCTTTGGCATCGTAAAAGCATAATTCATTGTTCAGGTTTATGTAATAGATTTCGTTATCGTTTATGTATATTACTTCTTTGACACCGTCTTTGATGCTTTCTTTTTCCAAATCCTTTGTCAATCTGTATAACGTGTTGTCTTTTATATACAGCATTGTATTGAAATCAGGAGAAATCTCGACAAAATCAATATTGCTATCAATAAACCCGCTCATTTTCTCTTCATGATTATATAGAAAGTATGAATCGGCACTTTCATATACTAGGTACTTGCCGTCTTTGCTTATGTGCATTGAAAAGGCAATGTCGGATATTCTTTCTGTCTTGTTGAAATCAAAGAAGTATAGGGTGTTGGAGATGTCGATATAGTAGACGATGTCGCCCTTTTCGCTTACTCGAAATTCTACCACATTGTCAGCAACCATGCCCAAGGGGTTTTCGTCGGATTGAAAGTTGTAGTACATAAGAGTTCTTTTTTCCATGCTGCTGAACAAGGTAAAAAACATTCTCTTTCCATCTTCCGAGATCAATATCTTTGAAAAAACAAGATCCAGACCAAAGGATCCAATTTTAAAACCCTTATCCTGCATCAAGTACAAATCCGAATCCCTCTTGACATAAAGAAAGGGGTATCTTTCAGAACAATCCTTGCACAAATACATGTCGTTATCCGATGGAGACTGGCACTTTTTGCATAACATAACGTATCCTCCAAGAAATAGCTGATTTAAGGGTATCAACATTTATATGTTATTTCATCATACATAAAAATGTTACAATTGCATAAAAAACCTTGAAATTTGAAATTTTTTGTATAAACTATAAATAAATAATCTTGTATCGGATGGAGGTACGCATATGAAGTACAAAAAATTGTTTCTAGTTCTTGTCGCTGTTTTATTTATTCTGGCTTTAGCTGGATGCAATAATGGCGGGGAGGAACCAACTCCGGAGCCTACTGCCACCCCGGTTCCAACAGCAACTCCTGAGCCAACGGACACCCCCGAACCAACTCCTACACCCACACCGGATCCGGATGCGGATGTGGATGCGATTCTGTATCGCTTTGCTTTTGAGGGGGAGGATATTATCGACACAATGTTTAATGGATTTATAAATGCCATGAATGCAATTATGGAATATACGGAAGAGGGATTGTTAATAACGGTCGAAAATCAAACCGATCCATATTTCTATGTCCCTTTCCCCGATGGTTATTTGGATCTTGCCCAATATCCATATTTCAAGATCCTTTTCAAGAATTCATCGAAAACAACCAGAGGACAGCTGTATATTGGATTTGATGGAGAGCAAATTGCAAGTGACACACAGCATTATGGATTTGATCTTGAAGAAACGGATGACTGGCAGGAAGTAATTTTAAATCTGAGTGAGCTCAAGGAAGGAGCAGAAACCATCACCGCTTTTCGTGCAGATCTGCTGGGTAATCCTCCGCTTGATTCCACAATAACCATTGACTATTTTGGATTCTTTGCAACTCTTGAGGATGCGGAAAATTATGTTCCGCCCAACAGGAGAGTTGAACAACAAGAATAAGTTAAATATAAATACACGCATAAAGCGTTTCAAGGGGGGTTATATGAAAATCAAAAAAGTGTTAGCATTAATTATGGTAGTAATCCTGGTTGTATCTTTTGCTGGGTGCCAGCAAAAGGATGGAGAGGATAATAATCCGGAACCAACAGCAACACCCGAGCCGACAGATACACCGGAACCTACTGACACACCTGAACCAACACCTTCACCTACTCCGGACCCTGATGCGGATGTAAAGGCAATTTTATACCGCTTTGCCTTTGAGGGGGAGGATATTGTTGATACCATGTTTGAGGGATTCATAAGTCCAACCAATGCAGAATTGGAATTTACAGAAGAAGGTCTGGTGATAACAGTGATAACCAAGCCCGACCCATATTTCTATATTCCATTCCCGGATGGCTATTTGGAGCTCTCGGAGTATCCATATCTCAAGATGCTCTTCAAGCATACAACAGGAGTGACCAGAGGACAGTTTTACATAGCTTTTGATGGAGAGAAAATATCCGGTCCTGACCAGCATTATGATTTTCAAGCGGATCCATCGGAAGAATGGCAAGAGGTTATCATTAACCTTGGTGAGCTGAAAGAGGGAGCAGAACCCATCACTGCTTTACGTGCAGACATTCTTGCCAGTCCTCCACTTGATTCCACAATAACCGTAGATTATATTGGGTTTTTTGCAACCCTTGAGGAAGCGGAAAACTATGTTCCGCCCAACAGAAGGTAATAGTGGAACAATAAAGAATCGTGGCCCGTGCCCCGATTCTTTTGTTATCTAGATAATATTTGGTGTAATTTTTCTTTTTATCTGATACCTGTAGTAGAGATTTACATAGAAGTAGAAGATGTATGTAAGGGGTTTTTTGAAGAACCTTCTTTGGAAAATGGTTCTTTTTAAAATGCTCCTTATCTTGAAAACATCATTATACAAATCCCAATACGCTTTTGTCAGCTCTAGGCAAGACCTACGAAATATAGCCTTGACTTTTTTATCAGTTTACCCTGTGAATCGTAGGGTGTTGATTGTATGAGTAAAATCTTCTTTTTCATGCTTTTCATCCTCTTATGAAATTT
>JAAYLF010000356.1 GCA_012522035.1 Clostridiaceae bacterium | reverse complement strand
GGTACATAGTATATGGTTACCTTGTTGAGTATTTCATAGACGTTGTAGCCATCGTAAGTTTCCTTGTTGAGATAGCTGATTGCATACTCCTCAATGGTACGCATGATATAGTTGGTGGTGATGTTTTCCCTTGCATGTGTTGTTCCGGTAACCAACACCTTCGTGCTTCCTTTTCCAAGCTTTACTACATAGAGTTTTTTTCCCATGTAGGACTTTCCAAATACCTCGACTTCCAGAATATCTGAATACCTGTGGGCAAGATTAAGAACATCAAACTCGAAGGTTTGAGAGTTGTATATCCTGAAAGGATTGACAACCAGCTGGTCCTCTGGAACAAAGGTCGGAAAAACCGTAGGGGTCGGAATGTCTGGAGTATAGTAGGGAGTGGGTGTGGGTGTTGGAGTAGCTGAGGATGTTGTCTCCGGTGTTTCCAGACTTTGTGTGGGTGGAATTGTGGGGGTAGGGGATATGTCTTTCTTAAACAGCGAGCAGGAAGAAAGTATAAGTACAAGGGTTAAATATATTGCAAGTATGTTTAATCTTTTAGCTTTTGTTTCCATAAAACACCTCAAATTTAAAGACCGGACTGTTTTCACAATCCGGTACCATGGTCTCTTGTTCTTTAGTTTTAATAATCCAGTTTTGCCAGGTCAACTTCCATGATTATGGGAAGAATCATTGGGTTGCGTCTTGTCTGTTCGTATACATACTCATGAATAGCATCCCTAATGTTTGTCTTCTTGAGAGTCCAGTCACGCTTTCTTGAGTCATCTGATCTGGCAAGGGCTTCTTTTGTTACTTCCCTTATTTTTGCAATCATGTCTTCAGACTCTCTCATGTATACAAAGCCTCTTGAGATGATGTCCGGACCTGAAAGGAGTTTACCTGTATTTGCTTCTATGGTCATTACAACGATTATCAAACCGTCAGCAGAGAGGTGACGTCTGTCTCTCAATACAATATTACCTACATCTCCAACGCCAAGACCGTCAACGAGAATGTTGCCTGCAGGTACGGTTTCTTCAGTATTAACAACCACACCATTTTCAAACTCAAGAACTCTTCCATTCTCCAGTATGAATATGTTTTCTTCAGGAATTCCCATTCCTATTGCAATTTTCTTGTGGTTTATAAGGTGTTTGTACTCACCATGCACAGGGACGAAATACTTGGGTTTTACCAGTGCCTGTATAAGTTTCAACTCTTCTTCGCAGGCATGTCCGGATACGTGTACTTCCGCCAGAGATTTGTATATTACATTCGCACCACGTTTGAAGAGCTCGTCTATCATTTTGGCAATGGGTTTTTCGTTGCCTGGAATTGGGTTTGCTGAAATAATGACAGTATCTCCAGGAACTATGTCAATTTGTCTGTGGGTTGCAATAGCCATACGTGCAAGTGCACTCATGGGTTCTCCTTGGCTTCCCGTAGTTATGATGCAGAGTTCTTCAGGGCTGTAGTTGCCAATTTCCTCAATGTCAATAAGCACATCATCAATGTTGTCCATATAGCCGATTTGCCTTGTAACGTCAACAACGTTCACCATGCTGCGGCCGCAAATCACGCATTTTCTTCCAAACTTCTTCGATGCGTTAATTATCTGCTGTACACGGTGGATGTTTGATGAGAAGGTTGTGACAATGATTCTGCCTTCGGTAGTTGAAAAAATCTCATCAAATGCCGCACCAACAGTTTTTTCGGACATTGTAAATCCTTTTCTTTCAGCGTTAGTGCTGTCTGCCATTAACAAGAGTACGCCTTTTTCTCCGTATTCTGAAAATCTTCTCAAGTCTATGGGATGTCCATCAATTGGAGTGTAGTCGACTTTGAAGTCGCCTGTGTGAATAACTATGCCCGCGGGTGTTGTGATTGCCAGAGCGCAGCTGTCTGCGATACTGTGATTTGTGTGTATGAATTCTACTGTGAATGTCAAGCCCAGTTTGATTGTGGAACCTGGTTGAACTACGTGCAAATCGACTGAATCATTTAACTTGAATTCTTCGAGCTTTCTTTCGATAAGGGCGAGTGACAGCTTTGTTCCGTAAATTGGTACATTTATTTCTTTTAGAAAGTAGGGCAGTCCTCCAATGTGATCTTCGTGTCCGTGTGTTATGAAGATACCTCTTATCTTGTTCTTCTTCTTTATCAAATATGTTATGTCCGGGATTACCGAATCTACGCCCAACATATCGTCATCTGGGAAAGCTATACCGCAGTCCACTACAATAATGTCTGTTTCTGTTTCAAATACTGTCAGGTTTTTTCCGATCTCCTCTAGTCCACCCAACGGTATAACTCGTAAGTTTCTACTAATTTCGTTCATATATACCTCCAAAAAAATTATCGATCAAATCTTGTTCAATTATTATACCACTAAATACTCAGTTGTAAACATTAAATTGTGTTAAAGTGGAAAAGTTAACAAGAAGGAGTCCAGACAAAGGTCTGAACTCCTGTTTGGCTGCGGAACTAGGATTCGAACCCAGACAAAATGAGTCAGAGTCATTCGTGCTACCGTTACACCATTCCGCATCGAGTGAGCCAATTAGCACTTCAACATTGTCAATAATACCATAAAAGCTCATCGAATGCAATAGTTTTTTGTAAAGTAAATATTAAAAAAACTGTAACTTCATATTACCAAGTGGATTTTTTTCTGAATATGTATTAGAATAAATGAAACATGACAAAGGAGGTATGCTTTATTCGTTTAAGTCCTGAAAATTTCATGCTTGAAACAACTACAGTATGGTCTTTCACCGACCGAGGTAGTTGGGCGACTCATACAGGTCAATACAGGGGTAACTGGTCACCATACATACCAAGGAATCTAATACTTTTGTACACTAAGCCCGGTGATTGGATTCTGGACCAGTTTGTTGGCAGCGGTACTACGTTGGTCGAAGCAAAATTATTGGGACGAAATGCAATAGGTGTTGATATAAATCCGCAATCTGTTCAATTGACGAAAAGTAATCTCAACTTTACATGCAGTACGAAATCCATAATTCATGTTGTAAATGGCAGTGCAATGAATCTTGAATTTATCGAAGATGGCAGAATGGACTTTGTATGTACACATCCACCGTATGCAAACATAATCAAGTATTCAAATGGTATAGCAGAAGATATATCACTGTTGGACGTTAATGAGTTTGTTGAAAAAATGAAAGTGGTGGCAAGGGAATCTTTCAGAGTGTTGAAACGGGGAAAAATGTGCACGGTAATGATGGGCGACACAAGAAGGCAGGGAAAGGTAGTTCCTTTGGGTTTTCGTGTTATGGAGTGTTTTATACAGGCGGGATTCACATTGAAGGAAATTATTATCAAGGAGCAGCATAATTGCACGTCTACTGCATATTGGAAGAATGTAAAGAAGAACTTCTTAATGATAGCACACGAATATATATTTGTGTTTGTTAAGTAATACAAGTTTGTTATTTTGCAAAATTGTAGTTATAATAGGGGATGTACAATAAGTTATAGTAGAGATGGGGAAATATTAATGCAGAAGTCTAAAATAGCTCCTTTTGTCAAATGGGCTGGTGGAAAACGCCAGCTTCTAACACATATAAGAGAGAGAATGCCTGAAAAGTTTAATACATATTATGAGCCCTTTGTAGGAGGTGGTGCGGTTTTATTTGATTTGCTTCCTCATAATGCAGTTATAAACGACATAAATAAGGCATTGATAAATGCCTACAGACAGATATCCACATCGCCTGAAGAATTTTTAGAAGTAGTTAACAAGCTTGATGATGAGATGTGGGATGATGGAAAAAAATACTACTATCACATACGCGAAAAATACAACGACAAGCTAATGAGGCAGGAGTATGATGTAGAACTTGCCGCAATGTTAGTGTTTATAAACAAGCACTGCTATAACGGGCTATACAGAGTGAACGCACAAGGGTTGTTCAATGTACCGTATAACAACTCAAGAAGGAGATCTGTAGATGCTGAATCAATTCTTGAAGTATCGAAATACCTTAAGAATGTAACAATCCTTGAAGGGGATTTTGAAGATGCTTGCCACTTGGCTAAGGAAGGGGATTTTGTGTTTCTTGACAGTCCGTACGCCCCTCTTAATCCTACCTCCTTTGAATCCTATACAAAAGAAGGTTTTGATGTTGAAAGCCATATTAGACTTGCGAGACTTTTTGATGAACTTACAGAAAGAGGATGTTTCTGCATGCTGACAAACCACAACACTGAGTTCATTAACGAGTTATATGGCAATAAGGGGTACAGGATAGATGTAGTAAGTGTTAAGCGCATGATAAATTCAGATGCGAACAATCGTGTAGGAGAGGAAATAATTATTTGCAATTACCATGGGAGATAAAATGAGGAAAAGTGTATTTGAAAACAACATACCAAGTTATTACGAAACAGAGGATTCAATTCTTGTATTGGGAGATTCTTTTGAAATACTGAGAGAAATGAAATCAGAATGTTTTGATATGATTTTTGCAGATCCACCATATTTTTTAAGCAACAACGGCATTACATGCCAAGGAGGCAAAATGGTGTCTGTTAATAAGGGATCATGGGACAAGCTTAACGAAAATGCTACAACTATAGAGGAAAAACATGAATTTAACCGTAGGTGGATAAGCTTGTGCAGAAGAGTTCTGAAACCTAATGGTACCATATGGATTTCAGGCACTTTGCACAACATATATTCCATAGGCATGGCTTTGGAGCAGGAAGGGTACAAGATATTGAATAATATTACATGGCAGAAAACAAATCCACCTCCAAATCTTGCATGCAAGTGTTTTACACATTCTACAGAAACCATCTTGTGGGCAAAAAAGGATGAAAAGGCAAAGCATTATTTCAACTACGAAAAGATGAAAGAATTAAACAATGGGAAGCAAATGAAAGATGTATGGACGGGCAGTCTTACAAAGCCATCGGAAAAGACCGAAGGTAGACATCCAACACAAAAACCAAGATATCTTTTGGAAAGAATAGTTCTTGCTTCAACCCAGGATGGAGACTTGGTTCTTGATCCATTCTGTGGTTCGGGAACTACTGGAGTGGAAACTATCAGACTTGGGCGAAAATTTGTTGGTATTGACAATTGTGAGGAGTATATGGAGATAACCAAAAGAAGATTGGAGAAGGTGAAAAATGAGGAGCTTTGATGAGTGGTTTGCATCAATGAAGAAAAGTATTGCAAGCTACAAGTACTACACAGATTTTGAGAAGGTTGTGAAGAATGTGGAGCAGTACAAAATTGAGTTGAATATACTTAATGCTCTGGTTGGATCAAAGAATATAGAGAAGGATTTTGAAGATATTGTGACCAGGTATCCTGAGACCCTGAAATGCATACCGCTTTTAATGGCGGTTAGAAAAAGCAAGATATACATAAATGATTTGCAAGGTGTCCTGGTTTACAATTTTAGCAGGATGAATTACAGCATAGAGCAGTACAAACATTTCATGCGGGAAACGGGACTATTTGAAATGCTCCAGAATCACATAGTCAGCAATTTGGTGGATTATGCTTTCGGTGTGGAAACGGGGCTTGATTCACACGGTAGAAAAAACAGGGGCGGAGATTCCATGGAGGATTTGGTTGAGAAGTACATAATTGCAGCAGGCTTTGTTAAGAACATTAACTATTTCAAGGAAATGAAGCTGACAGAAATTAAACAAAGGTTTGGGCTTGATTTGTCTGTGTTTGGAGATGAGAAGAGGGCTGAAAAAAAGTTTGATTTTGTTGTAAAAACAGACAAAATGATTTTTGGTATTGAAACTAATTTTTATACAGGTCACGGTTCCAAGCTTAATGAGACTGCAAGAAGTTACAAAATGCTATATCAGGAAGCGCAAAGAATAGACGGTTTTACGCTGGTCTGGATTACCGATGGGATTGGATGGACTTCTGCAAAAGATAATTTGAGAGAAACTTTTAATGTAATGGAAACGGTGTATAACATTAATGATTTGGAAAAAGGATTATTGACATCACTTTTGACTGGAAATTGAAAAAGGCTATGGCTTTATATGCCATTAGCCTTTTTCTAATCATGGTGTTCTTCCTGCATTGCTATTTCTTTTGTCCGGTGTATTGTTCCAGGAGGGTGTTGGGGAGGTGCGTATATCGAATAGAGCTTCAAGGGTTTCATGCCGGTGTTTATCAGATTGTGCCATGTGCCTGCAGGGATTATGAAGGCATATCCGCTGTAAATTCTTTTTTGAATACTTAGATTGTCCTCTCTATCTCCCATTTGGACAAGACCCTGGCCTTCTTCCACACGTATGAATTGATCAACGTCAGGATGCAACTCAAGCCCTATATCTCCACCTGCGACAATGCTCATGAGTGATAATTGCAAATATTCTCCTGTCCAAAGGGTTGTGCGGTAGTTTGTGTTCTGTTTTGCTTTCTGTCTGATGTTTAGGATGTAAGGTTCAGGTCCCATATCCTGTTTTTCGTGATGAGGCATTAAACTACTCCTTTCATAGGCTCTAGTTTATCCTATGATGAATAGGTACTCCTTGTGCATCACTCCACAATAATTATTTTTCGTGAAAATTCCTGCCCTCCGCCAGAGTACATGCTGTTTGGATATCCCAGTACATAAATGTCAGTTGACAAGGCTTCAAGCTCAAAAAGTGCTTTTCCTCTGTCTGTCAGGTTTTCATAATCCTTTTTTGCCCTGTATATTACAGGTACTTTGCGGCTTCTGTTAATCTTTTTCAAGAGAGGTTCAGCTCTTTTCTTGAAACCAAGTACTCGTACATATGGAACGTCCATGTAACTTGCATGCATTTCTTTTGTCACACCAAGAAGTGCATGAATCAAAAGTCTTTGGATTCTGGTTCTTGTAAAGACTTTACTTATTGTAGCATCTATAACCTCATCAATGTTTGAGAATTCCATGGCATTTTGGTAGAGTCTGTACTCAAGTCCGGGGGTTATATGAGGTTTGTCAGCGATTCCCTTCGGTTTTAGTGTTCTTATAGTCGATAGTATCTGTTTCTCAAAGGACTTGAGGGTAACAGGGGCTCTTCCTTTTTCAATTTCCTCCATAAGGACGTGCAAGGATTCCTTGGGCATTACTTTTGACAAAAGGTTGAAATCTTTAGAATCTGTGATATGTTTCCTTATGGCAGTAGCGCTGGGAGTTTCACTGGTTATTGTCTTGTCCTTGTATTCTGATCCTTTTCTTTTAATGGTTACAGGCTCCACTGAACTTTTTGATTTTTCCAGTGCCATAAGATACCTAATACCCAAGATGTCGTTTGATTTCATCTCAGGTTCGTCATATATCAGCTGCATCGCCTTGGGATAGGAGATGCCTTCCTTGTATGCTCTTGAAATTTCACCTGTAAGATCTATGTTTTTGTTCATTCTTTTTGTTGTTATGTTTTTTAGAAAATCAATATCTCCAGAATCGCTGCCAAAAGACAGAAAATCAACCACATTGGTTTTGTTTATGATATCTACAGCCGCATTAGCAAAATACTCAGCACTTGAGCAGGCGTAGATAAAGGGAAGCTCAATTACAAGATCGGAACCGCATTTCAAGGCTGTTCTTGTTCTTTCCCATTTGTCCATAATGGCAGGTTCTCCTCTTTGAACGTAGTTCCCGCTCATAATGGAGATTATATAATCGCAGTTTGTTATTCTTCTGGTTTCTTCAATATGGTGCGCATGACCGTTGTGAAATGGATTGTATTCACATATAATTGCACAGATTGTCATACAAAACTCCTGATATCTCCCTTTATTTTATTCCATTCTTAGTGTATACTATCCGAAATGTAAAAACAAGAAAAAGGTGATTATATATGCTTTCCATTTATGACACGAAAGGGAATTTGTTGAAGGAAATCGAAGCGGAAAACGGACAACTCTTGTTTGACATATTAACCGACTTAGGATACAGGATTAACGCCACTTGTGGTGGAAAGGGCACCTGCAACAAATGCAAGGTCAACGTGGATGGTGAAGATGTTCTTTCCTGCATGTTCAAGATAGATTCAAACCACAAGGTAATACTGCCTGAATATGCAACAGAAAGAGTAGAGGCCTTTGTACTTACCTTGTCAGATGGCATGTCGCTGAGAGCCAAATCTGTCAGTGAAAAGATTGGTGCTGCCATAGATATTGGAACTACCACCATCGCCGCATACTTTTATGACCTTGAAACAAAGGAATTAATTCATGTGGATTCCTGTCTCAATCCACAGGCAAAGCATGGCGCAGACGTCATATCAAGAATAGATTACACAATTAACAACAAGAACGGAACAAAAGTCCTGCAGGCACTGATTGTATCCTGCCTCAAGAACCTTCTGTCCAGATTTGACAATATTTCTGTATGCGTTATTGCAGGAAACACCACCATGCTGCATTTCCTGGTGGGAGAAGAAACAAAAACCATTGCTGTTGCACCCTATGTCCCTGTGTTTACCGAGGCAAAGATATTCACTAATGATGAACTTGGGCTGGGGGTGGAAAAGGTAATTCTAACGCCTTCCATTTCTGCATTCATAGGCGGGGATATTACAGCAGGTGTTCTAGCTACGGGCATGTACAAGAGTGACAAAAACATCTTGCTGATAGACATGGGAACAAATGGCGAAATGGTTTTGAACAACAAAGGCAGATTGATTGGAGCATCCACCGCTTGTGGTCCGGCGTTTGAAGGAGCGAATATAAAGTATGGGATGGGGGGTGTCTCCGGTGCCATCTGCAAGGTTGAGATGAAAGAGGATGGGTCGTTGAATGTATATACCCTGGGTAATGAAAAAGCTCGCGGGATATGCGGAAGCGGCCTTATAGATTTGATTGCATGTCTTGTAAAGATGGAACTTGTCGATGAAACGGGCTTCATGGAGGAAGACTTTGAGGTAAGTAATGGCATATACCTCACCACAAGGGATGTAAGGGAGTTCCAAAATGCAAAGGCGGCCATAGGAGCAGGCATACGGGTGATTGCAAAACATGCAGGCATCTCTCTTGATGAAATAGATGAAGTCTTGCTTGCAGGAGGCTTTGGCAGCTATATTGACATAAATAGCGCCATTGATGCTACTCTTCTTCCTTATGAGTTTAGAGGCAAAACAAGATCCTGTGGCAACTCATCAGGAAAGGGAGCAAGTGAGATTTTGCTTGATGATAAACTTTTGGATACTGCAATTGAGATAAGCAAGGCTGTTGAATACATAGAGCTTGCCAACAGCAAATATTTCAGTGACTTTTATGTCATGTCCATGATGTTTGAACAAGAATAGCTTTTTTCATATCTCATATATATTTATTAAACGAATTGTCAAGGATGATTCCTGATGAAATATGAGATAAAGAGAGTCTATAAAGGTTGTGTAAAGAAATCCCTGCTCGCTCTTTTGGCTTTGATTGCGGATATTGATATTTAGGTGATTTTTTAATGAAAAAGGTTGCCATATATGTAAGAGAGAGCAGGGATGATCTTGGATTGTCTTATGAAACCATCGAAACTCAAAAAAGTCTTCTTGAGAAATTTGTTGAAGAAAAAGGTTTGGGCGCGGTGTATAAAATATATGAGGATGATAATTATTCGGGTATCAACTTTGAGCGTCCTGGCATTAAAAAACTAATTGAAGATGCATCCTGTGGCAAGTTTGACATACTCGTTGCAAAAGACTTGTCCAGACTGGGAAGGAGCAATGCCAGAACGCTTCTTTTTCTTGAAAGTGTGGAAGAGTTTGGCGTTAGGGTTCTGACATATGACGGAAGATATGATTCTTTGAGGGATGCAGAAACTGTAGGAATTGACAGCTGGTTCAATGAAAGATACGTTATTGATATATCCAGAAAGATTAGGGCGAATTTAAGACACAAGATTGAAAGGGGAGAATACATTGGGAATCCTCCCTATGGGTATGTGAAGTCAAAGGATGTAAGAAACAGGCTGGAAGTTTGTGAAGAGGAAGCTCTTGTGGTTAGAGAGATATATAAACTGTATCTTGAAGGTTATGGATACAAGAAGATTTCCGAAATGCTTAATGAAGAGGGAATAGGCAAAAAGAAATGGAATGCAACACATATAAAAAGAATCCTTACAAGCCGCGTCTATGTGGGAGATACCGTGCAGGGGGTTAGTGAAAGAGTAAGTTATAAAAGCAAGAAAACAAGAAGATTGCCGGAGTCCGAATGGGTGCTTACAGAAAACACCCACGAACCAATAGTTGATGAGGAAACATTTGCAAAAGTACAAAAGGAAAGAGAAAGAAGACAAAAAGGATGTGGAAATCACAAGGGTGCGTTAAGTGTTTTTAAAGGTCTTGTATATTGTGCTGACTGCAACAAAAGGATGTATTCCAGAAAACAAACGAAAGGACTTGATGGATATACCTGCCAGACGTATGAAAAACAAGGCAGGGCTGCTTGTTCAAGACATTTTGTAAGTGAGTGTTTTTTATCCAATATTGTTTTTTCTGATATATATACGGTGCTGAGGGATTATGTAAAGAGTAATCCTGATTGCATTGAAGAGCTGGCAATGTTAAATGGGGAGAGGGACAGGGAGATTGGAGTATTGAGAAATCTCGTCGAATCTTCCATGAAAAAACAGAAAATTCTGTACTATGACAGACTTGATGGACGTATTTCTGCTGATATGTATGACAGTATGAATTTGGAGCTTGAATCTTCCATAGAAAGATACAAAAAAGAAATTGAGAGGCTGGAGCGATATGGGGATAAAAACAAAAAATCCCTTGATGTGCTTCTTGATGTCATAAAGTCGTATAAGGATTTGAGCAGGGAAGTTAAGAGGAAGATTGTAAAGATTGTTGTTGAGAAGATAACCGTATCCGAAAAAGAGATCTGCATTTGGTATTGTTTGTGAGACAAGGGGCGTTTGCCTCTTGTTTTATGCTTTTTCTGGTGCTAAACTAAAGAATGACTACTTTATTATGGAGGATTTATGGTTGCGAAGTTTTTCAAAGTTTTTATTCTTTTAACAATGTGTTTTGTGCTCGGTTCATGTACGAAAGGCAATGAAGAAAAAAAGGAAGAGATAATCGAACCTACTGAAGAGCCGCCTGTGACGGAAACTTTAAGAGAACCTGTATCGGATTTTATCAAGGATCTGGATAAGGACAAGCCTCACAAGTTTGTGACTTTCAGCTTCGATGACGGAACAGTACAGGACAAAAGACTGGCTGAGCTGTTCAACAAATACGGTATTAAGTGTACGTTCAACATAAATACCGGCTCGTTGGGCGTGGAAGGCAAATTGAATTTGCCAGATGGTACCGTGGACTTTACCAAGCTGTCGGCTGAGGAAATAAAAAGCGTGTATGAAGGCCATGAGGTTGCTGTACATACGGTGAATCATCCTGATTTGAGAACATTGGAGGATGAGGATATCATCAAGGAAGTAAATGATGATTTCAACACAATACAGGAAATAATGGGGCAAAAGGTTATAGGGATGGCATACCCTGGAGGTCCGTTTTACAACCGCAGGGTTATTGATGTAATACAGAACAATACGGAAATAAAGTATGCAAGGGAAACAACCTCCACCTATCGTTTTACCATGCCCAACAATTTTATGATATGGAGACCGACTTGCCACCAGTCTGAAGTGAAGAATCTTGTGGACAAGTTCATCTCACAGGAAGCAAAGGAGGATATGCTTCTTTATGTATGGGGTCATTCCTGGGAGTTTGATTTGTATGACACATGGGATGAGTTTGAAAGCGTACTTAAAAAAATGTCTGAAGCGGAAGACCTGATATTTGTCACCAACAGTGAGATATACTATTACATGAACAATGGATTTTAATCAGGCAAGGAGTAGAGAGATGAAAGAAACCTTAATCATTGCTTTTGAGGGCATTGATGGCAGTGGAAAAGGAGTGCAGCTAAAGGAAGCTTGTGAGAGGCTATCAAGAAAAGGATTCAGGGTAGGGGTTTTGGATTTTCCTGTTTACGACTCCTTCTTTGGAAAGGAAATAGGAATATTTCTTTCAGGAAAAGAGGAAACTACTGCCAGCAACATGGATGTCAAATCCATGTCCCTTTGGTACGCCATGGACAGATGGCTTGCTTTCAAGAATACGGATTTGTCCGTATATGACATTGTTCTTCTAAACAGGTCCACTTTGTCCAATGCAGTGTATCAAAGCAACAGAACCAGTGATGAAAAGAAGAAGGATTTGATAGCCTGGATTCATGAGCTGGAGTATGGGATTCTCGGAATACCAAAACCTGACTTGTTTATTGTATTTGATGTTACTACAGACAACTCAAGAAGGAATGTTTCTTTAAAAGGACACAGGGATTATGTAGGTGATAATGCCGATGTCTACGAGAAGAACAGAGACCTTCTTGACAAGGCAAGACAAGGGTATATTGAGGCTGCAAAGCATTTTGACAATGTCTGGCTGCTTGAATGTACTGTTGATGGAATCATGAGGCCCATAGATGAAATTGCCGAAGAAATAGAACGAGGAATTGAAAGAATGATGAAACAAAAAAGATAGGATTAAAATCCTATCTTTTTTATGTTATTTAAGAAAATGGTCCATCAATGTGTAACCTTTTTCAATTATTCTGTTCGTTTTCCTTGCACTTTCCTCGTCATATTTAAGACTTGACGAGTTTTTTGTGCTCGAGCTGTCATATATTACGTAAGGCACCGGATCGTGGGTATGGGTTCTTAGTGATAATGGTGTTGCATGGTCAGGCAGTATCATTATTCTGAAGTCGCCTTGTTTTTCCATCTCCTCAAGTATCGGACTCACCACTTTCTCGTCAATTAGTTCGATTGATCTTACCTTGTTCTCAATCTCATGCCTGTGTCCGCACTCATCCGGAGCTTCCACGTGTATGTAGACAAAGTCTCCTTCATTGAGAAGAAAGTCAATGGCACTTTTTGCTTTTGCAGAAAAGTCCGTATTGATATTGCCTGTAGCGCCTTTTACATAAAGAGGTTTAAGACCTGCACACAAACCTATACCCTTGATTAAGTCGACTGCTGAAACAACCGCACCCTTTAGCTTGTACTTGTCATAGAAACTGTCAAGATAAGGCTTTCTTCCTTCGCCCCAAAGCCATATGGAAGTTGCAGGATTCAAACCTCTTTTTATCCTGTCCTTGTTTATGGGGTGATCCTTAAGAAGTTTTTCGCTTTCCTTCATAAGTTCAAGAAGGATCTTGCCTTGTTCCGTTCTGGGCAGGTAGTTGCCAATCCTTTTTGTTGATATGTCATGGGGTGGTGTCAGGTCAAGGTTCGGCTCTTCTTTAAGCTTCCAAACCATGCAGTGTCTGTAGCTGACTCCGGCATGAAAACTGATGGTATCACTGCCGAGTTTTTCATCAACCAGTTTAATCAGTTCGGCTGCTTCTTCGGATGTAATCTCGTCACTGCTGTAGTCCACCATGGTTTTGTCCTCATAGTTTTCTTCTCCGCTTAGAGTTACAAGATTGCATCTTACAGCCAGGTCATCTTCTCCCAGGTTGATATTCATGCTTACTGCTTCAAGTGGGGAGCGACCCGTGTAATATTTTTCAGGATCGTAACCCAAAACCGACATGTTTGCAATATCACTGCCAGGCATCTTCATGGTCAAGGGCACGGTATGCACAAGTCCCAATTCGCCTAATTGAGCCAGTTTGTCCATGTTTGGTTTGTTGGCACATTGCAAAGGTGTCTTGTATCCCAGTTCTTTCACCGGGTAATCAGCCATTCCGTCTCCTAATACTACAATATATTTCATATAATATACTTCACCCTATACTATCCTTCTTGGGAGCGGAGTTTCTTCCTCCACACCCAGCTCATATCTGTTTTTATGCGATTCAAGTAATTGTTCAAAGGTAATTCCGTACGTTCTTGCAATGTCAAGCGCAAAGCTTCTTCCTTGTGGTGGAGACTCGATAATTTTGTATGTTCTCTTGGAGCCTCTGAATTTCTTGACGCCTTCTTCCGTCATTACCTCCATTTGCTTTGTTTCATCAACACCTGCCACAAGACTTACCAGATTGCTCAGAGCAGGCTGTTTGTTTATTTCATCCAAGTCTTCCGCCAGTTCGTGCATATGGGTTGCGAATACGCCTCTTGCACCTATGGTTCTGAGGTATTTCATGATTTCTTCGGCAATGGTCAGGCTTTCCTGATGGCTTGTACTAGACAGTGACTCATTCATGAGTATCATGCTGTACTTTGTAAGTCTTGGCAGTATTCCTTCAAGCCTTACGCACTCTTCGCCCAGACGGCCTTCGCTGATGGAGTTTTTCTCAAGCTCCGGAAAGTGTGTGTAGATATTGTCCACAGGGCTGATTTTTCCTTCAGTGCCCGGTATTGGAAGACCTGCCTGGAACAGAATTTGTGCAATTCCAACAGCTCTTGTAAAGGTGGTCTTTCCACCCTGGTTGGCTCCTGTAAGGATGAGCAGTCTTCCCGGATCGTCGCACATTCTTGCATCGTTGGTGACAATGATGTTGTGAAGTGCCTTTATTCCAGTATCTGATAGGATACGAATTGCAAAGCTTGCATCGTAAAGGTCCTTTACTATGAAAACCCTTTCTTCTGCTGGCATCGGAGTAGGGAAGCATACAGGCATTCCGCCCTCCAGAAGATTGCGTGCCAGGTTGCTGCCGCCAATGTAGTAGTAGACTTCTGGAACCAAATCGAAAATGAATGCGGTTTCAACCCAGGCAAAACGGTTGAGCACCATGGCCATGTGCCTGAAGGTGTCTTCCATGACATAAGCCAGATCCCTCATTATGGCCTGGTCAAGAGCGTTTGCAGTAGTATCTTTCAGAATTGAATAAAATGTTCCTATTCCGTGATACAATTCATCATTTCGTCTTGTTCCGAATATTGATGTTAAAAGCGCCTTGTTCCTGAAAGGCTTTGGTTCAATGGACAATAATACAGCCTCGGTTGGTCTTAATTCATGGTCCAGATTGATACCAAGAGTTACACCGGACATGGTTTGCAGTTTTTCATGCAAATCCGGCAGAAGTCTTAACAGTTCGTTGTATCCTTCATTTTCTACGATGCTGGAAATTATTGATTGAAGTCTCTGCAGTCCTTCTGATGTGAAGTCTCTGTCTTTGCTACAAAAGACGCGATGCAGGATTGTGACACACTGGGTATATACCCTGAGAATTTCAAGTCGCCATGCAATTTTTCTGATGTCGTCGTCGTGGGATATGTTGGTTTTCTGCATTTTGTTCAGATTGATAACAAGCGGCATCAGTTCCTGGTCAAAGGCTTGTTGGATTTCCGGATAGTCAAGAAAATCCTGAAGGATATCTTGTCTGTACTTGATAATCTTCTCGTCGAGAACCATGTCCATCAAGCGGGCTTTAACGTAGGGTCTGCTTTCATTCTTTACTCCCATGCCTTCAAGTAGCATTTCTACGTTCATGTCTCTTTCAAGAAAATCCTGATTATACAGTTTGCCCTCACCACTTCTTATTCTTTCTTCCATTTTCTTACCTTCGAAGTAGTCAGGCCATAAGAGACTGAACATAAACTTTTGATCCATTCGTTTCTCACTCCTGTTTGACTTTTTTACTTTTAACCATTATATCACGTGAAATATTCAAAATCAATGAAGCAGACCATGTATAAAAGATTAATAAACCGTTACCCAAAAAAGAAATTTGTGTTATTGGAGTTTATGTATTGTAATATAAAGTAAGGTTAAAGGAAAGTGCGAAATAAAATACAGAAATTGAGTGGTTTTTGTTTCCGGTACGGATAAACTATTCATGGCGTTCAACACAGTATTAAGTGAAAGCAAACCTGTAGACTCAGTTGATGATCTGGCTGATATTGCATATGATTTTTTAAGCCATTTTGTTGACCTTGATAGATTTGAGCTGGACAAGGCAAGGATGCCTGAAAGCAAGGTTACTTCTGATTTGATGTCTTCCGGTTTTCTAAACCGGAAGACCTTTTTATTCCTTGCAATGATATAGGAAAATGTTGTATAATATACTAAATATTTTGAAAGTGGGTGGAGCTGAAGTGAAGTGTCCTTACTGCAATCATTTGGACGACAAGGTAATAGACTCAAGGCCTACGGATGAACATACCGTTATTCGCAGGCGCAGAGAGTGCTTGGCTTGCGGATCCAGATATACTACTTATGAGAAGATTGAGAGCACCCAGTTGTTCGTTATTAAAAAAGACGGAACAAGACAGGCCTTTGACAGGTACAAGCTTATCTCTGGTGTTATGAGAGCCTGTGAGAAAAGACCAATCAAGCTCAAGCAGGTGGAAGCACTTGCAGATGAAGCTGAACAGTATTTTTTAAATTCTTTGAAGAAGGAAATTACCTCCAAGGAAATTGGAGAATTTGTTATGGAAAAGCTAAGACATCTTGACCAGGTGGCTTATGTAAGATTTGCGTCCGTTTACAAGGAGTTCAAGGATATAGATACCTTCATGGAAGAACTGAAAGGAATCATGCAAAACAGCACAAGAAGTGAGTAAATAAGCTCTAAAACCGAATTTGATTTTTTATCCCCCCAGAATATTGCAGGAGTGCTGCAATGATGGAGGGTTTTTTTATTATTCAGAAAGGAAAAGCCATGTATAGTTTGAAGAGGGTTTTGGAAATAGCTTTGTCAGGAAAACACAACTGCATTTTTTTTGGCAGTGTTGATTTAATGCCAATTACAATAGAAAAATTTTTTATTGCTTGTTGCTTGCCCTGCAAATGTGGTCGGTTTTTCAGGGGAGCTTGTACATGTTCTGATTTGGACATACAGTACACACTTGCCAACATTCCATCCAGACAACTAAACTTGTCGGACATGTACGTGCCGATTAATGATTTGAGGCAGGATGTGGATTGTGAAAGGATAAATGCTGTGCACAGGATGCAGGAAAGGCGGTACAGAAACAATAAGTCAAAGTATAACGGAAATCTGAGTAGAAATGGTTTTGAAAAGTATTGCAGGATGGATTTTGAGGCACAGGAATTTTTAAAAGATGCGCAGAAGTTTTTTAAATGCAGCATGACAGACATGGACAAGGTGGTCAGGGTGGCAAGAACAATAGCGGATCTTGAGTTTCGAGAGACGATATCCAGGTTTGATGTGGCTGAAGCCTTGGGATATGTATCGTGCTATTTACATTTAAAAAGGAGGATTGTTTAATGTATTCGGATAATCTTGTACATATTTGGGTTACTTTGCTTGGAAGACCTGCAGGCAAAATTGCAAATTTGCTGGTCGAAAACTATGGGAGTTTGAGAGAAGCTTATTTGGTTGGAAGTTATTCTGATGTGACTTGTGAATTAAGGAATAATCGGTTATTATGTCAGAGACTACTAGATGAATCCATTAAGGACAGAGCAGCAAGGATTTATGAAAGGGTTTTGGAGAAGGGGGTTAAGATAACGCATGTCTTCAGGGAGGATTATCCTGAGGATTTGAAAAATATATTTGACCCGCCCTTCGTTTTGTACTATTATGGTAAATTGCCGGATAAAAACACGACTCTCTTGTCGGTGGTGGGTTCAAGAAAGTGTTCCGCATACGGAAGAAAAGTCACTTATGACATGTGCTTCAATATTGCAAAACACGGTGTTGGGATTGTAAGCGGAATGGCAAAAGGAATTGATGCCAGAGCGCATGCGGGATGTCTTGATGCTGAAGGATACACGATTGCTGTATTGGGAGGAGGGCCTGACAATATTTATCCTATGGAGAACGAGGTCATATATTACAGGATAAAAGAGAACGGGCTTGTTCTTTCAGAGCACCCGCCAGGAACAATGCCACTTAAGCATCATTTTCCGGCAAGAAACAGAATAATTGCAGGTCTTGGCAAAGGGCTTCTTGTTTGTGAAGCAGGAAAGAAAAGCGGTGCCATGATAACGGTTAACTTTGCAATAAATGAGGGAAGGGATATATTCTCCGTACCTGGCAATATTGATTCAAGCTACAGCGAAGGGTGTAACAGCCTGATAAAGGCTGGTGCTTGTATTGCCACCAGCCATATAGATGTTTTGGAAGGTTTGAATTTGGTTGAAGGAAGGAAAATTGCAGGGACTGTTGGCTGGCTGAATGGTTTGGACAAGGAGGAGGCAGTGGTTGCAGATTTGATTTACAAAGGAGTAAAGATCGAGGAAATCAGCAGCATAACCGGACTGGACAGTGCAAGAGTCGTTGCAATTACGACGATTTTGGAAGTGAAGGGGATTTTGGGAAGAGATAGACATGGTAATCTGCAGGTTGTAATATAATATTGATGGAAAATGCGGATTGTGCTATCATGAGTTGGTTTATATTGAGCAAACATATTTTGGAGGAAAGAAAAATGGCTGATTATCTTGTTATTGTGGAGTCACCCACAAAAGCAAATACAATAAAGAAGTTTTTAGGCAGAAGTTACAAGGTCGATGCATCGGCAGGACATGTAAGGGATTTGCCAAAAAGCAAGTTGGCAATTGATATAGAGAATGATTTTGAAACTCAATATATTAACATAAGAGGAAAGGGAGACTTGATTAAAACCCTTAAGAAGGAAGCCGGAAAGGCAAAAAAGGTATATCTTGCAACGGACCCGGACAGGGAAGGAGAGGCCATTTCGTGGCATCTGACACAGCTGCTGGATATTGATGCCAATGAGCCTTGCAGGGTAACATTCAATGAAATAACAAAAAATGCTGTTTTGGAAGGTTTTAAGAATCCAAGGCCGATAGATATGAATCTGGTGGACACTTACCAGGCACGACGTGTTTTGGACAGGATTGTTGGCTACAAGATAAGTCCTGTTCTGTGGAAAAAGGTTAAAAAAGGACTTAGTGCGGGAAGGGTGCAGTCTGTTGCCACAAGACTTATATGCGACAGGGAAGACGAGATAGAAGCCTTCGAGCCAAAGGAATACTGGTCCATTACCGCCTTGTTGTCAAAGTTTGGCAAAAAGGATACGTTTGAGGCCAAATTCCACGGAAAACAAGGTGGAAAAATAGAGGTTGAAAACGAGGAACAGGCAAAAGCCATCTACAATGAGATTGAAAACAGTGAGTTCAAGGTTGTTGACATAAAGAAATCCGAAAGAAGGAGAAGCCCTGCACCACCTTTTACCACCAGCACACTGCAGCAGGAAGCATCCAGAAGATTTGGGTTCCCTGCGTCAAAGACGATGCTGGTTGCGCAGATGCTTTATGAAGGTATTGATTTAGGTGGTAAACTGGGTGTTACCGGTCTTGTTACGTATATCAGGACGGACTCTGTTAGGATTTCGGATAATGCTCAAAACCAGGCTCTTGAATACATTAAAAGCAATTTTGGAGACGAGTATGTTCCCAAAAAGAAAAGGGTTTACAAAAACAAGAATCAGGCGCAGGATGCCCATGAGGCAATCAGGCCAACTTATCTTGAACATGCTCCTGACAAGATAAAGGACAAACTGACAAACGACCAGTACAAACTATACAAACTGATATACGAAAGGTTCGTGGCTTCCCAGATGGCTGAAGCGGTATATGATACGGTAAGTGTTGACATACTCACATCCAAGGGAGATTATATATTCAAGGCATCAGGCAGCACGTTGAAGTTCAAGGGATACACCGCAATTTATACGGATTCCAAGAGCGATGACAATGACGACAATGAAGAAGAGGCAAACAAGATGCTGCCGGTTCTGGAAGCAGGCGAGGTTTTGAATCTTCACAAGCTGGATAAAAAGCAGCATTTTACCCAGCCGCCACCAAGGTATACGGAAGCTTCCCTGGTCAAGGCTTTGGAAGAACACGGCATTGGAAGACCAAGTACTTATGCTCCTACCATCTCAACAATTCTTGCACGAGGATATGTTAGAAGGGAAAAGAAGGTTTTGTATCCAACAGAACTTGGAAGGATAGTTAATGACCTTCTGAAAAAGAGTTTCAGTGATATTGTAAATGTGGAGTTTACAGCAAATATTGAAGACAGGTTTGACAAGATTGCCGAAGGCAAGGAAGACTGGGTTTCTGTTATCAGAGACTTTTACGAGCCTTTTGAAAAGCAGGTACAAAAAGCTGAGAAGGAGCTTGAAAAAGTAAAGCTGGAGGATCCGGTAAGCGATGTGCCTTGTGAAAAATGCGGAAGAATGATGGTGTACAAAACCGGCAGGTATGGAAAATTCCTGGCTTGTCCCGGATTTCCCGAGTGCAGGAACACAAAACCCATTGTTGAAGAGGTGGGGGTTGACTGTCCTTCCTGCGGCAAGCCTTTGATATACAGAAAAACAAAGACAGGACGTCAGTATGTAGGATGTTCAAATTATCCGGATTGCGAGTTCCAGTCCTGGAATGTGCCAACAGGAGAAAAGTGCCCCGAGTGCGGTGAGCATCTTGAGTATGTGAATAAAAGAGGCGGCAGACAGATAGTCTGCAGTAATAAAAAATGCTCCTACAAGATGGATGTAGTGGAGAATGGCAAGGGCTGATGCATATGGACAGAAGGATTAATGTGGTTGGAGCAGGTCTTGCAGGGTGCGAGGCAGCCTTTCAGATAGCTGAAAGGGGTGTGCCTGTAAGGCTTTATGAGATGAAACCAAAAAAGTTTTCACCTGCGCATAAAAGCGTAGATTTTGCAGAACTTGTCTGCAGCAATTCCTTTAAGGCACGGAATATTGAAAATGCTTCCGGCTTGTTAAAGGAAGAAATGAAGTCTTTAGGCTCGTTGATAATGGATTGTGCATTGAAAGCCGAAGTGCCTGCAGGAGGGTCGCTGTCTGTAGACAGGGAGCTTTTTTCCCGACTTGTAACGGAAAGAATTGAGAGTCATCCTTTGATTGAAATATCAAGGGAAGAAGTAACAAGGATAATTGAGGATGAAATAACGATATACGCAACAGGGCCATTGACCAGTGACGCCTTGTCACAGGAAATTGCAAAGCTTTGTCCCTCTTTTTCGTTTTTTGATGCTGCTGCCCCCATTGTGTATGCTGAATCCATTGACATGAATCATGCATTCAGAGGTTCCAGATACGGAAAAGGTGATGATGATTATATAAACTGCCCCCTTTCCAAAGAGGAATACCTCGAATTTTATAACAACCTCATAAATGCTGAAACTGCATATGTTGAGGATTTTGATGATTTGAGGCTTTATGAGGGATGCATGCCAATTGAAGAAATGGCCAAGAGAGGTGTGGACACATTAAGGTTTGGCCCTTTGAAACCTGTGGGGTTTGACAAGAAATATTATGCCATTGTACAGCTGAGACAGGAGAATCTCGAAGGCACAATATACAATATTGTTGGTTTTCAGACAAGGCTCAAGTTTGGAGAACAGAAAAGAGTATTTGGCCTTATTCCTGCTCTTAGAAATGCAGAGTATGCAAGATACGGAGTTATGCATAGAAACACATACCTTAAGTCTCCCAAGTTTTTGGACAGGACTTACAAAGTTATAGGTAAGAATATATTTTTTGCAGGACAGATTACCGGGGTGGAAGGATATATGGATTCCACGTCCTCCGGACTTGTGGCAGGCATAAATGCTGCAAGACTGTTTCAGGGAAAGACGCCAATAATCTTTCCGGAATCCACTGCGATAGGTGCTCTTGCAAATTATGTGGCAACCTACCCGGGCAAGGATTTTCAGCCCATGGGAATTAATTTTGGCATAATTGCCAGTGGGGATATTAGAATAAAAAACAAGGCTGAGAGAAGAAGGAAGATTTCCGAAAATGCTCTTGAGGAAATTGAAAATATCAAGATAAGCTTGAACGGTTGACACAAAGATTGTGTGAATATATAATACAAGGAAATTGGAACAAGTGTACCATAGGAACATAGGGGGATAGATCATGGAAGCAAAATGGATAAGTATTGAATACCGTAGAGTGGAAAATGGAGTAAATCCTTGGGAGCATCAGAGCACTGCCGATTACAGGAAGGCACCTTTGAAAAACGGTGGTGGACTGCCTATTTTCAGAAAAGAATTCACAGTATCGAAAGAGATAAAAGATGCTGTAGTCAAAGCAACTGCATTGGGCATATTCGAACTGTATATAAACGGCAAGAAGGTGGGAAAGGATGTTTTGAAGCCCGGCTGGACAGAATACAGAAAGAGAGTTCTGTATTATGAATACGATGTAAAAGAGTATCTTACAGAGGGCGTAAACTGCATAACAGGAGTTGTGTCTCCTGGCTGGTGGCAGGGAAGAATCAATATCGATACTTATCCGAAGGATAACGTGGCTTTTCTTGCAAGGCTTGATTTTACTTATGCGGACGGCACCACAAGCCATGTCAGTACAGACGAGGACTGGAAATGCAAGGTCGGCGGTGCGGTTTTGAATGCGGATATTTGGGATGGAGAGTTCTACGATGCAAGAATAGACAATGATGCCTTTAAATATCCCGGTTTTGATGATTCGGATTGGAACAATGCATTAATTTATACAAACTTTAAAGGTGAGGTCTCAAAGCATATAGGGCCTGCAATCAGGGAGAGGGAATTTTTGAACATGCTTCCTGTCAGCATGAAGCTGTATGAGGGAATAAGGGACAACGGAACGGATTATGGCGAAGTTGTATATGTAAATGAGTTTGAGATAGGACAGGAAGTCACAATAAGGAAGGGACAAACCCTTTTGATAGACTTTGGTCAGAACCTGGTTGGATGGCCAAGATTCACGGTGAAAGGCAAAAGAGGTACAAGTCTTCTTGTGAGATTTGCTGAAATGCTCAATGACAGCGGAGACAAATCAAGAGGCAATGACGGACCGAAGGGAAGTCTGTATACTGAAAACTACAGGAGTGCAAAATCAAGGATACAGTACATCTTGAGAGGGGACGAGTTTGGAGAGACATACAATCCAACCCATACCTTCTTCGGTTTCAGATACACAGAAATTACAGCGGATGACGACATTGGCATACTGTTTATCAAAGCCTGCGTAGTAGGATCGGATACAAAGGAAACAGGCAGAATAAGAACATCCAGTGAGGATGTAAACAAGCTGATCAGTAATGTGATATGGGGACAGAGAGGTAACTACTTAAGCATACCTACTGACTGCCCGCAGAGAGACGAAAGGCTTGGTTGGACAGGCGATACGCAGATATTTGTCAATGCGGCATGCTACAATGCGGACGTTCGCGAATTCTTCCACAAGTGGATGCAGGATATGAGGGACTGCCAGAGTGAAAATGGGGCTTTCCCTGATGTGGCTCCCCGTGTCAGAGTGGTGGGAGAGGGCAACGCTGCATGGGCGGATGCCGGTGTTATTGTTCCATATGTAATCTACCGCATGTATGGTGACAAGAAGATAATAGAGGACAATTTTGAAGCTATGGACAGGTACATCCAGTACTTGAGGAGTTTTGGCCTTGGTGGAGGCAATGCAGTGTATGGAGACTGGCTAAGTTATGAGCCTACCGACAAGGAATACATCTCCTGCTGCATGTTTGCCTTGAGCACCATGTACATGAGGGACATGGCAAGGGCTATAGGTTCGGAAAAGGAAGTAGAGTATGCAAAGCTATATGAGGATATCAAGAAGCATTTCCAGGATAAATTCCTTGACGAGAATGGAAAGCTTAAGGAAACCTCCCAGACAGCATATCTCCTGGCCCTAAAGACACGCATGCTGCCAGAATCCTATGTTCAGGAAGCGGCGGACTGCCTGGAGCAGAAGATAAAGGACAACGGATACAGGTTGAGTACCGGTTTTATCGGAACAGGTATATTGAACCAGACCTTGAGTGAGTTTGGAAAAAGCAATATTGCGTACTCTTTGCTGCTGCAGACGGAAGATCCCTCATGGCTGTACAGCGTATATCAGGGTGCGACAACAATTTGGGAGAGATGGAACTCCTATACGATTGAAAAGGGCTTTGGAGATGCCGGCATGAACTCCTTCAACCATTATGCATACGGTGCTGTGTTGGAGTGGATGTACAAGTATATGGCGGGCATAAACAATGACTTTGACGAACCTGGTTTCAAACATGTGGTCTTAAGACCGATGCCCGATACCAGAACCAAGGATGAGCTGACGGAAGGTCAGGAGAACATCACCTTTGTTGAGGCGGAGTATGAATCTGCCAGCGGACTAATAAAGAGTAGCTGGAGAATGGAAAACGGCACCTTTGTTTATAACTGCACAGTTCCCACAAGGGCTTCATTGTTCTTCCCCCTCATAAACAAGGATGAAAATTCTACGATAAGAATAAATGACAAGGTTGTTCCCGTATCCGAGTTTGAAAGGGATGGCAATCGTATAAGAATCAATCTTAACGAACCGGGCAGCTATACTATTGAATAAGAAGGAGTAGTACGATTTGAAAACACATAAGATAACAGCAATTTTGGTATTGATTGCACTCCTTGTTACAGGATGTGCAAACGGTAATGTACCAGCAGATGAAACAGCACAACCAACAGGAGCTGATAATATTGATAAAACACCGGGAGAAGGAGACGAACCAACTCCTTCTCCCACCGAAGTTCTTCCTTTGCATGGTCTAAAGATATGCATTGATCCTGGTCATCAGGGCAAAGCGAACAATGATTTTGAGGAACTGGCTCCCTGGAGCAGTGAAAAAAAGAGAAAGATTGCGGCAGGTACAACAGGTGCAATAACAGGTACACCTGAATATATCCTGACTTTGAAGATTGGCCTTAAACTGCGTGATGCTCTTGAAAAGGCAGGGGCGGAAGTACTTATGACAAGAGAGTCTCATGACGTGGACATATCCAACAAGGAAAGAGCCCTTATGTCCAATGAGTTCGGAGCACATCTGACCCTCAGGCTCCATTTGAATGGAGTGAATAACAAGGACGTGCACGGCATGGAGATATATATAAGGGACAAGGGAGATGGCAGCGAGGAAACAAAGAAGCTTGCAAACTATGAGCTTGCAATTGCAAACATGCTTATGGAGAAGCTTGTAAATGCTACAGGAGCTGCCAACAGAAATGTCCGAAGAAGCGACAATTATACAAGTATCAACTGGACGGAAGGTCCCTGCATGATACTTGAGCTTGGATATTTGACCAATGAAGAGGAAGAGAAGAAGCTTGTATCTGATGAATATCAGGATAAAATTGTGAATGCAATTGTAGAGTTTCTCAAGGAGAATGATGTAACCAAAAGATGAAAGAAAAGGATTTAAAGGAAAAGGCTTTCACATTGTTGTCAGAAAAGATACTGGATCACGAAGCAATCAGCAAGGTGCGTGAATTATCCAGGGACAATGGGGAGCCTTTTGTCCGTTTTTTAAAATGTGCAGACTTTTTAAAGGACTATCGCTTTTATCATTCGTACAAGGGCAGACCGGATGGTATTGGAAGCATTAGATCCTTCGAAGACATGACGGAGTCCAATCTTTATCACTATGTGTACTGGCGCACACAGTTTTTGGAGAACAATTACAAGCAAACAAAACGAGAATACATTCTTGTATACATAAACGAGCTTGTCAATCTGGTGGGTGTAACCTGTGAGGAAGGGCTTGCACTTCTGATTGATTTATGGAACAAATGCGACGAGCTTACTGATCTTGAGTTTTATTACATTATCAAAGACTACTGCATCCTTCATTCTGCAGGTCCTTTCAATAACATAGTCAAGAGTTTTGATGAAAAGTTTCAAATAGCGTCTTACGAGGACAAAATATATTCCGGTGATTATGAACATACTCTTCCGTATTTCGACAAAATGAGTGCCCAGCACCAAATTTATGGCAGCTCTTTTTACAGAAGTGAAAAGGGAAGATATATTGACAGTGCTTTTGATGCTGTTATGAAAGGTGTGAGTGAATACTTTTCCCAAAAGGGTGTTGCATTTAATGAAATGCTTTTTGAAAGAAAAGTGGATGTTTACGAGCCTTTCAAATACAATCCATTTGTGAAAAAGGACTATGGATTCACTGAGTACGTTATATCAGAAACGGAAAGATATTTTGTACAAGACAACATCCTGTATGCGGAAAAGCTCTTCCCTGTCAGGAAACATGCAAGACTCATATCTTTCATACTTAAGCATATGGAATCAAGAATAAGGGAAATTCTTGGTGAAAAACCCTTGAAAATATATGATACGAGTCTTTACCAGGACGAAGAGATGCGCAGCATAATAGATACAGGAGAACTGGTTAAGGTAATCCATAAGCAAATAGCTATCGTTATGCATGAAGAAGTTGCTGAACTCAACAGGCAGATTCGGATTAAAGACAAGTTCGATAAGATGAGATCTCTTTCAAGAACTCCCAAAGGAATGATTTATGGTGCGGAGTTATTTCTAAAACAAGTTAAATTCATGGAAAAGGTTGAGTACAATGAAGATGTGGTATTGGTGGATTTTTTAAATGTATATCCTACATATACCCATATGACAAACCAGCAACTGCTTGGCTATTTCTCATGGAGAACAAAGATTAGAAAAGGGATTTATGAAAAGGCGGATATCGGATATATTAAACTGTATCTGAACGAAACAATACTTCTTGCAAATTGTATTGATGAGCTGGATGCTCTTTCAAAGCTTCTTGAATTCTGGAAGGGTATGAGGCTTGTTGCTGATATTGATAATCTAATGGAGAACACCATTATTGAGTTTTATGTCCTTAAGGGATTGGACATGCCTTTTGAAAAGATTTGTGAGAGTTTTCCTGAAGGGTATATTGGCAGTTCCTTGCTTATGGATGAGATTGCTCAAGGCAATTACACAAATGTGTATGAGTATCTAAGTAGAAGAATAAGAATAAGTGCTTCCAAAGAATTTCAGAGTGTTCTTAAAAAAGTTCTGCCTGCTGCGCTTAAGGAAGTATCGGACTTGCTTGAAAGGGAATGTGCATTTTCGATTGCAAGCCTGCTGCTGGGCGAAGTTGTAAAAGAAGAAGTACCGTTTTCGAAACTTGGATACCTGATTGATAAAAATGGGTGCAGGATAAAAGAAGAAACTTGTATAAACAAGGGGATTAGGTATATTTTTGATGGCGGTTCCTTGTTTTATTGCGGCTTTGATTTTGATAAAAGGGCGCAAAAGTTCTGCGAGTATGTTGTAAATATCATTGCCACTGCAGCAAGAAGGTACAAAAAAGGAGATTTTTCAGATATTCCTTTTGATATTATCTTTTCCGGACTGGAAAGCTACACAAAACATGCAGAAATCATTGAATCCATGAGATTTGTAAATATTTTGACCAATGAGGTCAAAGAGATTTACAAGGATGTGAAGATAAAGAAAAAGCAAAGATTGGAAAGCTTTGTTCTTGGTGGAAAGAAGAGATACTATGATCCTGAAGTCGTACAACAAAACAAGCATCTGATTTCATTGGTAAGTTCTGAAGCTAAAGACCAAAGGATTTCGAGCAGGCAGACTTATAGGTATGATTCCTATAATCCTGTTGATTTTTATATTCAGGCTTGCCTTCTTGAAGATGTTGATGTATATGAGAAACAGAGAGTCTCTCATGATTATGATTTTGCAAACCGTTACTACCTGAATTGGAGATCAGATGTAAGGCGGGGAATATTCAAGCCTGCAAACAAAAACATGGTTCTTTTGTATTTGTCCGAGCTTGTCAATTTGATAGGAGTTGAGAATGAAGAAGAATTGATGGACGAGCTGATTAAATTCTGGCGCGGGTACAGCAAGGTGTCGGACAATATCGATGACTTGATCGAGAGTGTCATCATGGATGCATACATTGCCTATGATTTGGAAAAAACCTATTCATTTTATGTGAAAAAGTTTCCAAAGAGATATTATACCATCTACGGGCTGTACAAGATTTTTGAAGGCGACTATGATTGTGCCAGCAAGTACATACTTGAAAAAAGTCCATACAGGGCAAGGGAAAGTGCCTTTGGAAAAGGAAGTGATGGTTATCTTATAGATCTCTGCATGCCAAAGGTGCTTGAAAAACTGGACGAACTCTTTTCTAAATACGACCTTTCTTTGCCTGCATATATATTGGGCGAAAGACAAAAGCTTGAACGTAAAGACGGGATTTTTAATGATTTGCAATACGTCAGATTAAGAAAAGGAAAGAAGACGGCAGTTATAAATGATTATTTGGCATATGAATGGAAGGACGAAATATGCATAAGCCGTTGTGGATACTGTGGTTTAAAAGAATCGACTTATGTTCTATATGGTATCATAGTCAAACTGGCAGAAATTGCCTTGAGAAATCTGTTGTCCTTCAAAGGAACTCTCAAGTCTCCTCTGGATATTACGGATAAAACAAGTGATGAGATAAGGTATTTGATTGAGACCATAGGGGCGGAGAAGCTTGGCGACTGCGTTATGGCAGCTGCTGCAGAAGTTTTGGGAGAAAAAGGAGTATTCGTTGATGATGCGATACCCACTCCCAGGATTGAAAAGGTGGAAATTGATTTTGACAAGCTGGATGAGATAAGAGCAATATCAAAAAGGCTGACTGAAAAGCTGGTTGTTGATGAAGAGGAAGAAGTTGAAGAAGTTGCAGCAGCGGAAGAGAAAACATATGATATTTGTGATATAACGGATGTTTCAGGAGAGAATCCATATAAATTGTTTGCAAGAATGCTGGATGATATTCAGATGCATTTGTTAAAGGCAATAGCCAACAAAGAGGATGCATATTCTGTTGCCAGGAAACTTGGTGTAATGTTGGAAGTTGTCATTGACGGAATAAACGATGTGGCCATTGAAACAATAGGCGACAGTGTGGTGGATGTGGATCATACGTTGGTTGAAGATTATTCAGATGAAATAATAAAATTATTGGGAGGGTAAAATATGGTTCCAAAAAGAATTGCCTCTGCAATAATGAACTCACTGAAAGGTGGAGTTGTTCCAAGAGTTGGCCTTGGATATATTGCGGTGGGCAGGGAGAAGGAAATTGATGCCTTGCTGCACGATATTGAAATTGTGCAGAATGGGGGAGCTTCGTTTAGGTTTATTGTTGGCAGATACGGAAGTGGAAAGAGCTTTCTCCTTCAGACCATCAGAAATTATGCCATGGATAGAGGGTTTGTGGTTGTGGATGCGGACTTGTCTCCTGAAAGAAGATTCACAGGTTCACAGAAGCAGGGTCTTGCAACCTACAGAGAGCTTATGAAGAACAAGTCCACAAAAACAACGCCCGATGGAGGAGCTTTGCCATTGATACTGGAAAAATGGATATATGCAATACAGCAGGAAGTGATGAGGGAAAAGGAACTTTCGGCTTTTGATGAAAAACTGTCTTTCGAAGTTGAGTTGAAAATATTTGAAACGGTTGGCGAATTGAAGCAACTTGTGCATGGTTTTGATTTTGCAAAGGCGCTGAGTATTTACTGGCATGCGTACAGGGATGGAAATGAGGAAAACAAGAGCAATGTTCTGAGATGGTTCAGGGGAGAGTATTCAACCAAAACCGAGGCAAAAAGGGATTTGGGACTGTCCGAGATTATTACCGATTCCAACTGGTATGATTATCTGAAGTTGTTTGCATCCTTCCTCGTCAAGGCCGGCTTTAAAGGACTGCTGATGCTTGTTGATGAACTGGTTAACATATACAAGATTCCTAATTCACAAACCAGGCAGTACAACTATGATAAACTTCTTTCGATGTACAACGATACATTGCAAGGGAAAGCAAGTCACATGGGAATAATCATGGCTCTTACACCCCAGGCTCTGGAAGACCCGAGAAAGGGGATCTACAGTTATGAAGCTTTAAGAACAAGGCTTGAATCAGGCTGGATAAGCGCCAGCAATGATGGAGACATGATGGCACCGGTTATCAAGCTTGCTCCGCTTGAAGCTGAGGAAATCTTTGTACTGCTTGAAAAACTTGCTTCCATTCATGCAGACCTTTATGGGTATGAATCCAAAATTACGCAAAAGGATATTTACGCTTTTTGGGAAATCGAGAGTGGGAGAATAGGCGCTCAAATCTACATGACTCCAAGAGAGATAATTAGAGATTTTATTGAACTATTGAATGTCCTATATCAAAACCCGGACAAGACCGTTGAGGAGGTTCTTGGTTCTAGCGGTTTTGAGTTTGCAGTCTCAGAAGATGATGATGTATCAGATGAATTTGCGGAGTTTACTTTATGAACGATGCGTTTGAAAAACTGGCTCCTTTCATACAGGAGTATATATACAAAAGCAAATGGAAGGAACTGAGAGACATACAGATTGCTGCTTGTGAATGTATTTTCAACACACAAGACAATCTGCTATTGGCATCGGGCACGGCCTCCGGGAAGACGGAGGCTGCCTTTTTGCCCGTTATTTCAAAGATATACAAGGAAAAAATTGATTCCGTTTCGGTATTGTATATAAGTCCGTTAAAAGCTCTTATTAACGATCAGTTTGAAAGACTTAATGATTTGCTGAAGGAGGCAATTATCCCTGTTACCAAGTGGCATGGGGATGCTTCTGCAGGCGGTAAAGAGAAACTCAGAAGTTTTCCTAAAGGAATACTGCAGACCACGCCCGAGTCGCTAGAGGCAATGCTTGTATTGAGACGGCATGAAATAAAGATGCTGTTTTCTGATTTGAGATACATCATAATAGACGAGGTTCATACCTTTATGGGAAGTGGCAGGGGGATACATCTTCTTTGCATCCTTGAAAGAATTCAAAGGGATATTAACAGAATACCCATACGCATAGGCTTGTCCGCTACTTTGGGTGATTACACATATGCAGAAAAGTATTTAAGTGCCGGGACAAACAGAGCGTGTCAGGTTCCCTTGATTGAGGAAAAGGGAAGAAGAGTCAAGCTTTTGGTGGATTACCCGGAAGAAGATGAGTTCTTCCTTGACTTGTATTATAGGACATTGAACAAGCAGTGCATAATATTCTCAAACAGCAAGGCAGAAGTGGAAGAAAACATTACAAGCCTGAGGAGAATTGCCAAAGAGAAGGGAACGATGGATGCATACAAGGTGCACCATGGAAACATATCAAAATCCATGAGGGAGGAAGCAGAAAAGGCCATGAAGACAGGGGAGGTAAAGACGGTGGTTGGAGCTACCCTTACACTGGAGCTTGGTATTGACGTGGGAGATTTGGAGATGATTGTGCAGACAGGTGCTCCCCTTAGTGTATCCTCCTTTGTTCAAAGGCTTGGAAGAAGCGGGAGAAAAAGCGGTGTAGGAGTCATGTATTTTACTTTTAGAGAGAAACCAGGCTATGGCAACATGCCTATAGACAAGATAGATTGGGAGCTTGTAAAATGTATTGCAGTTATTGAGCTTTACTTAAAAGAACGATGGATAGAACCTGTTGTGGCAGGACAGTATCCATATGAAATCCTTCTGCATCAGACACTCAGCCATGTTGCATCCGTACATGAGACAAGAGCTGCAAAACTTGCAGAATACATGCTGACAATGAGTCCCTTCAGAAACATATCCCAGGAAGACTACAGAATCATGCTGCTTAAAATGATCGACGACGGGCTTTTGGAAAGAACGGAGGAAGGTTTTCTGCATGTAGGTTCTCTTGGAGAAGCAATCATATCAAATTTTGATTTCTTTTCAGTGTTTGAAACTGCCATAGAGTACTCCGTTATTTATGAGAACAGGGAAATTGGGCAGGTTATGGTTCCTTACGAAGAGGAAGAAACCTTCTCCCTTGCAGGAAGAGCGTGGCAGGTTGTTTCAATTGACAAAAGTTCTCATGTCATTCATGTAAAACCGCATGAGGAGCATGCAGAAAGCAGATACAAGTCAGACATGAGGTTGATTGTCCCATCCAAACTGGTTGCAAAGATGTTTGAGGTTCTGTCATCGGATAAAGCATATAATTATCTTGGCAAAAGGGCTTTGGAAAGGCTTTTTTCATCACGGAAAAGATTTTCAGCTTTAAGGATTAGAGACAATGTGATGCAGGCAGGAGATAAATGTTTGTTTTTGCCCAGGCTTGGCACAAAGGAGATTATGTACTATTCCTGCGCATTAAGAATGTATGGGTATGAAAATGAAATACGCTATTTGAGTTTTGTGCCAATATATATTTCAATACCTGGAAGCTATGCCAATGACGTAAGGGATGTTGTTGACAAGATTGAAAAACACAAACCTGACAAGTTTGATTTTCATGTGGATGTATATGATCTGGGCGGCAAATTGAGAAAGTTTGTGCCCGATGTTTTGACAAGAAAGGAGTTCATTGCCGATTATATAGGATGATGAATAAAGGATGGCGTTTTGCCATCCTTTAGATCGGCACTGTCATATTGTTGGAGTCTTTATCCCATTCCACCGTATAAGGACTGCCTCCCATATATACTTTTACAGTATTTATCATAATTTTGTGAAGCATCATAAGGGCCGTTGCAGCGGCACCGCATGCCTGGGGTGTGAAGGGAACTTCTCCTGTATTCTTTTGCCATACTCTTGCTTTTGCACAGTTGTTTTCAAGTACCGGAGCAAAAACAATATTTGCACCTAGGGGGAACAGGGGATGTGAAGCAAGTTGAGGACCAATGGAGGAAACACTCAAGTTATCTACATCCTCAACCACTACCACCCCGAAAGGTTCACCAAAGGAGAGAGCAGTGACTTTGTATGGTGTGCCATTCACCATGAATGTTTCGTTAATACAATTAGGTGTGGCTCTATGTATTACCGGAACAAGAACAGGTGATATGACAGGTCTTCCCAATTCAATTTTCTTTTCAATAGTATTTTTCATAGCAGTACCTCCTGTTGCCAATTAAACAACACCTTGCTGCAGCATTGCCTCCGCTACTTTTTTGAAGCCTGCAATATTTGCGCCAGCAACAAGATTTCCTTTCATGCCATATCGCTCCGCTGTTTCTGAAATGTTGGTATAAATGCTGTGCATGATACCTTGGAGCTTTGGTCAACCTCTTCAAAGGTCCAGTAAAGATGTGCGCCTGCCTGTGCCATTTCCAATGCGGAAACTGCAACCCCGCCTGCGTTTGAAGCTTTGCCGGGCACATACATGACATTGTTCTTTTGCAGGATTTCCACTGCCTCGATGGAAGTGGACATGTTCGAACCTTCCGCTACCGCCATACATCCATTTTTGACCAGCAATTCAGCACTCGTGCCTGTTATTTCATTTTGTGTCGCACATGGAAGTGCTATATCGCAAGGCACTGACCAAACAAGACCGTTTTCGTAGTATCTTGCTGTGTCGTAGTAGCGTACATATTCCTTTATTCTTTCTCTTCTTTGCTCTTTAATAAGTTTTACCGTGCTGACATCGATTCCGTTTGGATCGTAAACGTATCCATTGGAATCACTCATGGTAACAACTTTTGCTCCAAGCATTGTTGCCTTTTCAGCAGCATATATTGCTACATTGCCTGATCCTGATATGGTAATGGTTTTTCCCTTGATTGATGTGTTTACTGACTCCAGCATTTTCTCCGTCAGGTAAACGAGACCATATCCGGTGGCTTCCTTGCGGACAAGGGAACCGCCATACGATAATCCTTTACCGGTGAATGTGCAGTCAAAAAGACCGGTAAGTCTTTTGTATTGTCCGTAAATATAGCCTATTTCTCTTGCTCCGACACCAATATCTCCTGCCGGGACATCTATATCATTGCCTACATGTCTGTACAGTTCATTAACAAAGCTCTGGCAAAACGCCATTATCTCCCTGTCGGATTTTCCTTTTGGATCAAAGTTGGCACCGCCTTTTCCTCCGCCTATGGAGAGTCCGGTAAGCGAGTTTTTGAATATCTGCTCAAATCCCAAGAACTTGATGATGCTAAGCGTTACACTGG
>JAAYLF010000042.1 GCA_012522035.1 Clostridiaceae bacterium | reverse complement strand
GTTTCTTGGTTAGTTATCTGTATCAATCTGAATAAATTCGAAACCTTGACTTCTCGCCTCTTTTATTAATTTAGGCAATAGATTCACATTATTAACGCTTGATGCTGAAAACGAGAAAACGGTCCCGTTGAACATGTAATCTATCATTCTATTAAATGCCTTCTGTTCCTCTGCTGCATTAAGTACTCCCCAGTCGTTATAGTTGTAGGACCAGAGCGCAATCTTGTACCCCAGCTCAGATACAAGCGCCAAGTCTCTTCTGCTGAAGCTTTCGATATGCCTGTATGCCACCATTCTTACTGTGTTGTCACCCAGGATTTCCTGCAGCTTCTCTTCCATGCCCAGAAGCTCATTTATTGCATCATCAATGGAAAGGGTTTGCAGCTGCCTTGATACGGAACCCCTAGTACCCAGCTGGTGCCCTTCTGCATGCATTCGCCTAATAACGTCATGATTAGCTTCCACATTCATATATTCCTTTGTCAGGAAAAATGTCGCTTTTACACCCTTTTCCTTCAATATGTCGAGTATTTGAACAGTTCTGTTGTCCTTGTCGTCCCAACCTTCATTGAAAGTAAGGGTTACAACCTTTTTGCCCTCTTTTTTGTTAAGGAAAACATAATCAAACCCATCAACGAACTTTTTCAATTGATCGTTAAATGTCGGGTACTCCATTCCATCCTCGTCTTTTAACACACCCCAGTACCAGGTTGTGGTTTCGGTTGATTGTGAACTTACATATGCCTTGTCTACGGTCGGAAATACAACAGGTGTTCTCTCCGGCGTAGGAGTAGGCGTAGGCTCGGGTGTTTCCTCCTCGTTTGTAGGTGTTGGTGTTTCAAGAGAAGGTGATGTAGGGCTTGGTGTGGGAGTCGGTGTAACGTTAATTACCGGGTCCTTGTCCGCCCTTCCAAATGCACCAACTATAATAAATATGGTAACAGCTATCAATAATATGCCTAGTGATATGAACTGACTTTTTTTCATTATATTTCATGCTCCAGTCATAGTTTAGTAGATTTTAACCACATATATATTATCACATCGATGAAGAAACGGCAATATTTCCATTTGGAATTACTGAAAAATATTTTCTATGCATTATTTACAAAATAGTCTAAATCCAGTTGCATTCTGGGAAAAAATATTATGAATGCAGGTGTTGACAATTCTATTTTTGTATGCTAATATATTCAAGCGTCGCAAATGACGTATCGAGGTGTGGCGCAGCTGGGAGCGCGCGTGGTTTGGGACCATGAGGCCGCAGGTTCAATCCCTGTCACCTCGACCAGAAAAAGCCCTGAATATCTTTGATGTTCAGGGCTTTTTCGTTTATTCCTCTATTTTTCGTTCCAGAACAATGGTTGCAATTGCATTAATCAGTGATAGCACGAAGAATACTATAAGCAGTATGCTCGATATCTTGTTCCCAAGAAAATTCATCCCCGGATTGAATATATTGAGAATCCAGAGTGTAATAAATATCAGCGATAGTATTACAACCAGGTTTGGCAGTATAAAAAGTATTTTTCTTGTTAGTCTTTTCATATAATCCCCTTCTCTCTTTTCTTCATCCGGCTATGTATATAATGTCGCCTATTTCTCTTCCGCCTCCTGCCGGCCTGTTTACAAGCTTTCCATCGTAAACCATGCATGCCGTCTTTCCCCCGTCAAGATTGTAGGCTGCAAGACATCCTTCATCCGCCATGATTTGCGCAAGTTCTCCAATGTCCACTCCTTTTGAGTAGCCTTCTTCCCTTCCGTCTACGACAAGGAGTACGTAGTGGCCTGGTCTTACATAACCGATGGCAGCCCTTGGGTGAGTTTGTTTTATGTAAGAGGAGCAATTAAAGTTTTTCAATATGTTGCCCTTGTCATCCAGAAGACTGGGACCAAAAGTCCAGGCATGCCATGCATCGTTCTTAAGGACTTCTTCTATGTCAAACTCTTCAGGGGAGTAGGTTCTCATAGTGCCATCAATATAAAGAACGCATATGTCATTTTCCGTGTGTTTGCCCTGTAATACACTCCGTTTCTGATAACCACTCCTATGTCGTTGTTGGTATAGTAGTCTCCTGAAATGGCAAGTATGGCATCATTGTCTTCTGCAATATCCAAAATGTCATCCTTGATGTTCATTCCATATTTGCCTCTTGCAAAGGCTGTTTTCAAAGACATGACAGAGTTGACAAATACATCAGCCACATAGTATGTAATCTTGTTTTTGCCGCTTCCTATTACAACTTTCCTAAGATAAACCTCGCTGTTTTCGTTTTTGAATGATTCAATCAAATCCACTTGTCTTGTGTATGGGCTTTCAGAGTATCTCTTTGATTCCTCGTAAGGTCTTGGTGTGGATACCGGCATAGAGGGATTGGCTGGCAGTCCAAAGGTCGGTATTGGCTTTCTGCCGATAATGTTTACTCCTCCATCCAGAGTTCTGGGGAGTACATGATGAAAAAATGCAAATACATTAATCAATATACCTGCTGCAAGAAAATCAATTATGAGGATTTGCCATATTGGCATGCGTTTTCCTTTATCTTCTGAATTTTGTGATTTCTTGTGAGTTGGTTGTTCGTATTCTTCTTCAATAATGCTTTTCATTAACCTTCTCCTCGGTTCATGTTATAATCGGTGTACAAGTTATTATACTATATTTGCATTAAGCTATATTTGAGGTGTTTGCATGAAATTCTGCTGGTGCACTTTACATGTGAAAAACATGGACGAATCTGTCAGGTTCTACAAGGAAGTCGTTGGTCTTAAGGAGAACAGACGCTTCATGGCAGGACCTGATACAGAAATCGTTTTCTTGGGCAATGGAGAAACCGAAATTGAACTTATTTGGGACAAAAACAAAGAATCCTGTGACATGGGCAAAGATATCTCCCTGGGGTTCGTGGTTGATTCCGTAGACAAGCAAATCACACTATTAAAGGAAAAAGGTGTGCAAATTCTTACCGAGCCCATTTCACCAAATCCCAACATAAGATTCTTCTTCGCCCTGGATCCGAATGGATTAAAGATTCAATTTGTTGAAAACATGTAGCAAAACAGAGGCGACCTTGCTTGAGGAAGCCTCTTATTACTAAATCGTATTCAGTTCGCTTTCATCATATCCCATTACTATCAGCTCATAAATGCTGCAGAAGGGGTATCCCGAGTGTGGAGATTGATCTTCATGCCTGTATGTAGAGAACTTTACATATCTTGCTTTCACTGGTTCAAACCCCTCTTCAAATATGAGGTTCGGACCTACCGGATTTACTCCATCGGAATCAAAAACAGTTGTCCATGAATTTTCCTCCCCCGTCAGCGAAACTTCAATTTTATAGCTGACAGCCAAAAACTCAAACCATATTTCAAAGGAATTAATAATATACTCTTTTTCCAAATCGACAATCAGCCATCGGTCATAGTTTTCCATTGGATTCTCCAAAGCAAGGCTGAAACCGCTCCATCTTGTTGCTTCATCGCCATCTGCCGCCTTGTCTGCGGTAAAGTCATTGGTCTCTTCATGGTCCGCGGTAACAGGCTTGCCTTTTGCCACATTGACCAAAGGTAGTGGAGTTGCTGTTGGTTCTGGGGTGTCAGTAGGTGCAGGCGTGTCTGTTGGCATCGCTGTTGGTTCAGGTGTTTTCTTTTCGGAGTCCTTGGAACCTCCGCAGCCTACCAAAACACAAAGCACCAAAACCAGCACATAGAAAAGTTTGAACCTGACGTTTGCTCTTTTCACTTTTGCTTCCTCCTTCTTTGGCGTCTTTCTTCTCCTCGAAAGTTATTTATCAATTCAATTATACAACAAAAACAAAACAATTTATGTCCATACTGTTAACACTGTTACTGGGATCAACAAACTTGTAAATCAAAAGATTCATATGTGATTCGAGTTCGAACAAACAGAATTTTCCTTGTTTATCTACCGGGCAATTAGAACATACTACTGTCAAAGGAGTGAGTATTGTGAGACACATTAGTGCTTTGATTATAAAATTCATAATGACAGCTGTGATTTTTGAAATTGTTTTGAATATCATGACCAATCTAACCTTTGGGCAGATACTCTGGCTGTCAGTAATAACCACTGTTTTGTCATATGCGATTGGCGATTTGCTAATGCTTCCTCTATCAAACAACACCGTCGCTTCCATAACAGATGCTTTGATAGCCTTTGTGGTGCTGTACATGGCCAACCTCTGGCTTGACTACACCCAAGTGGGAATTGTCGATGCGATAATAAGCGCATTGGTACTAGGAGCAGGTGAATACTTCTTCCACAAATTTGTTCATAGAATGATCTTCTCCAGAGACATGCGTCGAATGCGTTCCTGAATCAATTTTATTGAAAAACCGCCCTGTGTCAGGGCGGTTTTTTGTGTTATTCATCAAAATATTCATACGATAAATCATCCGGTTCGCCTGACAAAAGATATCCATCCACTTCTTCAGGTGTTCTGCCTCTTAATGTTATTCTGTCATCGTCTTCATGGCTCGCATTTATTCTTGCTCTTTTATCCATTAGCTTCACACTCCTTTTCATGAGTATGCATTTATTATTCCAAGTTTATTGAAAATAAAACATGAGTGGTATACAATTGTGTCTACAAAAACAAGGGAGTAGAGGTGTTTATATGGATTATTCAGTTAACAAGAACACTGTAGAGAAAATAAAAAGCTATATAGTTGAAAACATGCCCAAAGCTACGATATACCCCGAGAAGGAACCCCTGGCTGATAACGTATATCCTTTGCGTTTTCCCTACACGGTTCCTACTGTCGGACAGCAGTTTCACTACCTGTTTTACTGGGATACCTTTTTCATTACATACACTTTGGTACACCTAGGTGAGTACGAGCAGTTAAAACACAATATTGAGAACTTTTTTGATCTCATAGACATCCTTGGCTACGTACCCAACATCAATATCAAAAATGGAGGCGACAACCGCTCACAACCACCATTTCTGGCAAACATGGTGGATATTTACTATGAGCATTCCAAAGACCAAATCTGGCTCTCAAGGGCGGTTTCATATTTAATCCGGGAGTACAATTTCTGGATGACTCAAAGGGCTTTTGAAAACGGTCTCAATCACTACGGAGTTCAACCTGAGAGCGAGGAAAACCTTTTAGGGTTCTACGATTATGTCACCACCCGGGTAAAACTGGATGCCCAGACTAAGGAGGAAAAACTTAAGATTGCAAGAAACTTTTTTGCCGAAGCAGAGTCAGGATGGGATTTTACTCCCAGATTTGAGCACAACACGCCAAAATATGCTGCCGTGGATTTAAACAGCAATTTATACGGATATGAGGCATGCATTTCCAAGTATTTTAAAATTCTCGGCAATGAAACAGCCTCGAAAGTCTGGGGAGAAAAAGCTAACGAAAGAAAGAAAAAAATACAAACCATGCTTTTTAACAAGAATGAAGGTTTCTTTATGGATTACAACATGGAAACAGGCAAGTTCTCTCCTGTAAAGTGTGCAGCAGGACTGTTCCCCGCCTTTTATGGAATTCCTACGGAAGAACAGATGCAGAAAGTGGCCTCCAATCTGAGTTCCATAGAATTCGATTATGGTATTTCTACTTGCGAAGACACGAAGCAAAATGTTGTCTACCAGTGGGATTATCCCAACGGCTGGCCATGCCTGCAAATAATTGCGGTTGAAGCTCTTGACAGGTACGGATACAAGGAAGAAGCACTTCGCATATCCAGGAAGTTTTTGTACAACATATGTGTCAACTTTGAGAAAACAGGTCATCTGTGGGAAAAATACAACGTTGTTACAGGAACACTGGAGGTACGGGATGAATACGAAATGCCCACCATGCTTGGCTGGACTGCTGCAAGTTTCGTCTTCTTTATGGATTATGTAAGCAAAAATAAATGAGTAAAGCAAGAACGCACCCAAATTGCTCGGGTGCGTTTTCTTAATAGATTTTTCCCACAGGTATGGAAAACATAAGCCCAACGCCAGGTTTGTCAAGATCAAGTATCTTCCTAACTGCATTAACAGCGTCATCCAACACCTTGTCGTCTTCTATTACAGTGAAAATAGTTTTGTTGTACGGCCTTGCATTGTCCAACAAATTTAGCAAGGTGCCATAAAACTTCATGCTTTTATGTCCGTTGGTCAAAATGCTGCCCATGCCCTGGCTGTCAAGTATTGTAGCACCAGTAACGCCAGCTTCGACAAAAGCATCAAGCACATCGTCCAGGCGCTCAACTTCATTTAATACGATAAACAGAACCTTCATACTCTCACCTACCTTTTACTAGGTCGTGGACTCAACGCCGCCCTTTAGTGATTCCTTGCTGTGGTCTTCTCCAGCCTTCGTTATGGCAATCTTGGCTGTAATTGGCCCCAATATTTCAAAAATCAAGACACTGAACAGTATAATTGTTACAACCGAATCACTCAAGTGAGGAAGCTCTTTTTTTACCAACATCGAAAGTCCGATGGAAACTCCACCCTGAGGCAGCAAGCCCAGTCCCAAATACTTTGTAATCAAAGGCTCGGAACGAACCATGGCAGCTCCAGCTGCTGCTCCAAGATATTTTCCTGTACCTCTTGCAAGAATGTATACAACACCTACTATACCAACTGTATGCAAAACGTCAAGCTTTAAACTTGCACCTGCGACTGTGTAGAAGAAAAGATTTATTGTTGGTGTAAAATCGCTGATGGATTTAAACATTCTCTGGGTGTTTTTCTTCTGGTTTACAAACGCTCCTCCCAAAGCCATGCATGTAAGCAATGGGGACAGGTTCAGTAGGTTTGCCAATCCGTAAGTAAAAAGTATTGCACATATCGTCATAACCAATATCTCGTCATTGTTCCATGCCAGCTTTATAACCAAGGCCATTATTGCACCCATCACAAGAGCAAGTTTCAACGACCCAACGATTTCCAATATTGGGTTTAAGAACATGGCTGCAACAGACACTTTCTTTGTTCCTGAAAGCATATGCACAAGAGACAAGCTAATACCGAATGCCATAATGCCAAAGGCATCATCGAGGGCAACAATAGGCAGGATTGTTTTTGTCAAGGGGCCTTCCGCCCTTAACTCTCTCAGCACCATTACAACACCTGCAGGAGCTGTTGATGCGGACAAACTTGCCATAATTATGCTGAATTCAAAAGATTGATTGAGCACATAGTACATAAGAAGGAAGACTATGGTCAATGCACCAATCACTTCAGCGGCAGTGATGATGAAAATTCTCTTTCCTACCTTTTTTATGTCTTGAAGCAAAAACTCATTACCTATGGAGAAAGCGATACCGGCAAGAGTAAGATCGTTTATGATGCCTAGCGAATCTATATCTGAATGTTTTACAAGGTTAAGAAACGACGGTCCAACAAGTAACCCGAAAACAATGTATCCTGTAACACTTGGAAACTTGAAATAATTCGCCACCCTTCCCCCAATAATCCCCACCAGTACTAAAATTCCAAGTTTTAATAGCATAACCTATTAACAATTCCCTCCTTGCTATATTTTTTTGTCATTATGGAATATCAAGCGGTTTTATTTTTGCTTGCTTCCATAATATACTCACAAATTAATATTATATCACACTCCAGGCGATACTGCCATAGGTTGTTTTTTTGTATGCATGAATACATATAACCAATTAAAACCTGGAGTAGAAGTATATTGAAATGACAGGCAGAGTTTGCTATCATATTGGCATTATACTTAAAAAAGGAGATTGTCATGATTTGGAAGGACAAGTACAGACTAGGTGTTGTCGAAATTGACAAACAACATATGGAACTTTTCAGACGTGTAAATGACTTTGTCGTGACGCTTCGTTCCAAAGGTTCATGGCAGGAAAAAGTAGACAAGGTCAATGATACATTGCAGTTCATGCAGGATTATGTAGTGATTCATTTCAAGGCGGAAGAAGCTTACCAGCTGAAGATTGGCTACACTGGATACGAGCATCACAAGAAACTTCCTGATGACATGGTTAAGTATGTAACCGATTTTGCTGAAGCATATGAGAATGAAGGTTACAAAGAGGAGCTTGTACAGAGGTTTGCCGGAAAGCTTCTTGCATGGCTTATCAACCATGTAGTGGCTGAAGATCTAAAAATCGTACAGCACACAATACAGAAGGAGGATCAGTAGTGAACAACAAAATACTTGGACATTTTCTTCAGGCTACAAATGATGTATTTCAAATGATGTTTGATATCGAGTTTGATTTTTCCACTCCAATGAAAGCCAAATCACTACATTACGAGGAAGGACAGATTTGCGCTGAAATAGCTCTTTTGGGCGATATAAAGGGAATAATAACTTTTAGATTTAATGCAGATACTGCTCTTGATCTCGTTGAAATCATGAGTGGAATGAAAATCAATGAAGTTGACGAGTTTGTAAAATCAGCCTTGGGAGAAATTGCAAACATTATCAGCGGAAACGCCCTTACAGCATTGTCTCAGGAAGCAATCATTGGAGACTTGGAGCCTCCAATGATAATAACGCAAAGCAAGAAACTTGAAAAGAATGACAATGTACATATCACGGTTGTTGACGCAACATCGGATATTGGAACCATGAATTTTGTGTTTGTTGAGGAAAATCAATAAACTCTCTTTGCTCCTACGTAGTACTGTGACCAATAGGTATTATCCATTGAGTAAACTGCAATACCTTTCGAAGTGGTTGCGGATATCCACTCATTATCTCCCAGATAGAAACCGACATGTGAAATGGTACCTGTGGAGTTAACCGCAAAGAAAACAAGGTCACCTAGACGCAGATTGCTCTTTGAAACACTTGTGCCCTGGGAAAACAAACTGGCCGAAGACTGTCTTGGCATTTTTACGCCATGTTTGTTGAACATGTAATAAACAAAGCCTGAGCAATCAAAACCATTGGGTGTGCTTCCTCCCCAGAGGTAAGGCACACCTATATAATTTCTTGTATCTTTTACAATACCCTGCTTTACCACCGCATGCTCGATGGCAGTTAATGTCGTGCTATTCGCCTTGCCTGTGACGTTCAACTGATAATCTGCTTGAAATTTCTTTATTGCCTTGACTGTAGGTTCATCATAGTTCCCGGAGTAAGCAGGTACATCCAGATACCCCAGAGTTTTCAGGTTTTGCTGCAGTTTTACTGTAACTTCCGTGCCTGCATCCTTTGTCTGATCGTCTGTAGGTATCACAAGTTTCTGGCCAACATAAATTGTGTTTGTGTTAAAATTGTTTGTTTTTTTCAGGCTCTCTACACTTACATTATACTTTCTTGCTATTGCGTACAAAGTATCTCCTGCTTTAACGGTGTAACCCAGGTTGTCATGATTCTCCTCCGGGATTATTAGTACCTGGCCTGAATGTATGACATTGTCAGAAAGGCCATTTGCTTCTTTCAAGCTGTTGACAGTCACACCATATTTCTGTGCGATCGACCACAGGGAGTCTCCAGGCTTCACGGTGTATTTGGAAGCATCCATTTGAGTAGGAATTATTAGTTTCTGTCCAACTATTATCATATCTCCTGTCAGGTTGTTTGCCTCTTTTAATGCCTGGACTGTTGTATTATAGTTCTTGGCAATCAATGAAAGGTATTCTCCCTTTTTTACAGTATGCATGGCTTTGGGGATAATCAATGGCTGGTTCACATAGATGGTGTTTGAAGTCAAGTTGTTTGAATCCTTTATTGCATTTACCGTTGTGCTGTACTTTTGGGCAATACCCCATAACGAATCGCCAGGCTTCACCCGGTAGTATATTGAACTATCCTGCTGCACAATACCTGTGGCTGCAGCTGCAGGCACTGGTTTTGCAAGAGAAGCGCCTATAGGTACTGATGCTATCAATAGTCCGCCAATAATGACTTTTGCAACAGTTACTTTCAAGTTTGGATATTTGCTTTTTACAAACTCCTTTATACTCCCCGGATTGTATGTCGCTTTCTCTCCCGGTTCCATAGCAAACTCTGTGTCATCATCCAAAAAAATGAGTACTTCATATTCGTTTGGGCCAACTTTTCTTAGCTCGTGTCGCATAGTAATACTCCCTTCTTTTTATTTATTATCTGCACGAACCAAAGAATCAATACATTAAAGCGGATATAAAAAGATAACTGTTTTTTCATTGTTTAACTATTATTTATACTATGTTTTCTGTTTGTTACTGAAACATTTGGATTAACGATGTAT
>JAAYLF010000355.1 GCA_012522035.1 Clostridiaceae bacterium | reverse complement strand
GAAGAAACAAAGTGACTCTTGACTTGGCCTCTACCGACCTTTTGAAGTACATATGCTCAAATTAAATATGGTTCTTATGCTGTTTTTTCTTATTTTTTTTGGGACATTTTCAAATACGGTTGACATAAATTATTTTTATAATAAATACTGCCGTTTGCTAAAATTTTTATCTTTTCTTTAGTAGTACTGCATCCTTGTTCCAGGCGTTTTCTTTCTTAATTTTATCCCAGTTGGCATTAAGCACTCTTAAATATCTGTTACGGCCAACTCGTTCCTGTTCTTGAAAAATATATCCGTTATTTATAAGTTCTGAGAGATTTCTTTTTACAAGTTCCTGGTCCACTGCATATTTGCTGGATGTCAATTCAACTGTTCTATTGAATGTCAGGTGATTCTTTGTCTTTTCATTCTCTTCAAGACAAGTAAATATATAATTCCGTACCGGCAAATCATAGTCTTTTTCTGTTGGCACAACTTCCGCCCAATCTGCATTTTTGGCCAGATTATGATTAAGGCCGCCTTTTACGGCGTAAATGCCAACCTTCTTGTTGCAAAAATTTCTTAAAAAGGCAACTACCGAACTGAAATGTCCATCACCTGAGAAAATTATAAACAGCTCCACATCGCTGCTTGAAAAAGCTTTTTGATATATGTTGTCAAGGATTATGAAATCTGTATAGTCTTTCATGTAATATTGATCAGGATTGTAAGTATCTATAATCTTATTAGTAAAAGCACGTATTCTTTTTGTTTCAACTTCTTTTTCCTTGAACTTTGAAAAATTAGCAAAAAATATGACTTCTTCCAGGTTGCATTTTTCCTTTAGATCGTTAAACCAGGCGTCAATATTTGGTCTTAGTCCATGTATTTTCTCCAGAGATATATACCAATGTTCATAGTCTACAAATGCCACTGCACGCGGCAGATTATTCCTATTGGATTTTCGTTTTTTTCGAAATAGCATTAAACAATCAATCCTCCTGCAAAATGGCAAACGGCAGTATTTGGTTGTCTAGGTACACACATCTATAATACTACCAATTTTCGATAAAATCAAATACTTGTCCAAATTTGCGCAAATGCCGGATTGATTGTATAATCTCAATGTAAAAATTCAGCCAAGGAGAGACTTATGATTGTCAAGAATCCCAAATTTTTAATATCATGTACAAAGCCATTACAGTATCCGGACCTTGGAATTCCTGAAATAGCATTTGCAGGACGTTCCAACGTAGGCAAGTCATCACTGATTAATGCCCTGGTAAACAGAAAAAATCTTGCAAGAAGCGGATCAAGGCAGGGAATAACCCGTCTCATAAACTTCTTTAATATAGATGATGTGCTTTTGTTTGTTGATCTTCCAGGCTATGGATATGCTGCTGTATCAAAGGAAGAGAGAAGAAGCTGGGGAAGAATAGTTGAGGATTATCTAAACAAAAGCAGAAATCTTTCACTGATTATTCTGCTTGTAGACATACGACGCAAGCCTACGCAGGATGACATTCAAATGATGACATGGATAAAGGCAAACAACCTAAACCATATTATTGCCGCAACCAAGGCGGACAAGATAGGGAAGACCCATTACCACAAGAATATAAGTATTATCCGACAGACCTTGAATGCCGACTGCGAAATCATTCCTGTGTCGAATATAAAAAAGACAGGAATGGACAAGTTGTGGGAAGCCATAGACAAGTGCATCCAACTTTAACTTTTTCTATTTACAACACAAGGCACATAATTTATAATACTTTACTGTATATGTTTAAGTCATTGTAACAGGAGATGAAATGATAGATGAAAAAACCGTTTTTTACTCATGAAGAAATCAAGGAAATCTGTAAGAAATATCCAACCCCATTCTATATCTATGACGAAGAAGGAATAAGGCAAGGCATTAGAAATCTGCAAAAGGCCTTTGCATGGAATAAAAACTTCAAGGAATATTATGCAGTGAAAGCATGTCCAAATTCCACACTTCTTAGAATAATCAAAGAGGAAGGATGCGGACTTGACTGTTCGTCCTACACGGAACTAATGCTGGCAGAAGCAATAGGATGTACTGGGGATGATATCATGTTTTCATCCAATGTTACTCCTGCCGAAGACTATCTTTATGCCCGCGAACTTGACAGCATAATCAATCTTGACGATTTTACACATATAGAGTTCTTGGAAAAACACGCAGGTTTGCCTAAAAAAATCTGCCTAAGATACAATCCTGGCGGAGAAATGATGATAGGCAATACAATAATGGGCAATCCTGGTGATGCAAAGTACGGCATGACAAAGGAGCAGCTCATACAAGGAATAAGGATTCTTATGTCAAAAGGTGTTGAAGAGTTTGGAATTCACGCTTTTCTTGCCAGCAATGTACTAGATGACAGCCTTTACGGTAAACCTGCAGAAATGCTTTTTGAACTGGCTGTTGAAATCAACAACCTCACTGGAGCTGATTTTACTTTCGTGAATCTGTCAGGAGGTATAGGAATACCTTACAGGCCAGGGGAAAAAGCTGCCGATTTGATGTATATAGGAAATGGGGTTAAAGAGGCATTTGAAAGAATAATCAAACCTTCAAATGTGCGTGACGACCTGGCTATAAAGACAGAACTCGGCAGATATATTACAGGTCCTCATGGCATACTTGTAACCAGGGCAATTCACCGTAAAAACATATACAAAAACTATATTGGTGTTGATGCCTGTGCTGCAAATCTTCTAAGACCTGCCATGTATGGAGCATACCATCACATAAATGTAATGGGCAAGGAAGACATGCCAAACACCCATGTATACGACATTACCGGCGGATTGTGCGAAAACAACGACAAGTTTGCAATTGACAGAGCCATGCCTGAGATTGAGATTGGCGACATACTGGCCATACACGATGCCGGTGCGCACGGCTTTGCCATGGGCTACAACTACAATGGCAAATTAAGATCTGCAGAAATACTTCTCAAATCGGACAGAACCACACAGCTCATAAGAAGGGCTGAAACACCAGAAGATTATTTTCAAACCCTTGACTTTGACGAGGATTTGAAAAGGATAATTGAAAAAAGGAAATGATAGCATGAAAGGTATTAAGCGACTTCTAATAGATATCTTGGCGCTCGTTACCGTACTGGTTATGGTAACGGGCGTATATGGATACGAATACGGAGACGATATTGAAGGCTTTCTGTACCCATCCATAGAAAAAACTGCAAGATCCACTTATGTGTTGAATGGAAAACTAAACAAGAATGATTTTAACGACAACATAACGAAAGTATCCGAAACCAGTATGTGGAACGGATATGCTTTTTTGTCTGATTTTTCAACAGAGCCTTATCCTGGCACCCAGGAATTCGACTCATTTTTCAGAAACATATTGAATGTTGTAAATATGAATGACTCAAAAGTTTCATTATACTATGACTTTACAAATCTGGCTCATGTTACAAACATTTTCCTGGAGAAATACAAGGAAGACAGCATGGAGTTTTTGTTTGTGGAAGAACTATCCCTGTCAGATGGCACTACCGTTGAGTTTGATGTACCAGATGGAAAAGTCATGTCCATAGTTGGAATGAATATTGAAACAAAGGCACTGAATGACTTGACGGAGTTTGTGCAGGATGGAAAACTGTCCGTAACCGCACCAAAAGGTTCCGGTGATTGGAAGATTATGTTTTTTATGCTTAGAAAAGTGGAGAACGAACTCCTGAAAAAAACAGGCTCAGTTAACTTTCTTTCAAGAGATGCATCCAGGAAATTCATAGAAGTAAGCTACAAGAACTTTGTCTACAATTATCCTGAGTATTTTCCTGACACTATAGACACGGCGTACATGGCAAATATCAATATCGCCAATATTAACGGCGGTATTGCATGGACTGAAGACTTTAACGTGAAGTTTGAAGAAAAATACGGGTTCAAATCAACCCTCCTTTATCCCGCCTTGGTCTATGACATAGGCGAAGAGTATGCTTATTCAAAAATAGCCTTGTATTCCTTCAGAACCGAACTGCTGTTAGATGGGTTTCTAAAAGCAATGAATGAATTTGCCAGCGACACCAAAATCAAACTCATGGGAAGTCCATATGCGTTTCACTCCCTTGTACCAACCGAATACTGCGGTGACTTGATTAAATTCTTCAAATACATAGATATTCCAGTTTTTGATGGATTGTCGAATTATTCTGTATCTAAAAAATACATAAAGCTCGTAAGCTCTGCAACTTACAATTATGGGAAAAGCCTGACAGGGGCTAATCTGTTCAGCCCATATGAAACAATAGACAAAAACACTATGTACAGAACTGTTCTTGAGGCTTATTCCAAGGGAGTCAACCATGTTTACCTGAGTTCGATATACAATTCCAGTGAAAACTCGAGCAATAACAATTTGTTTAACAAAAACGAACTGGCAAAGTACGTCCCGGGTCTTAATACTCTCATCTCCAGACTGAACACCATGCTTCAAAGAGGAGAAACCGTCGTTGAGGTAGGAGTCGTTTATCCAATAGAGACGCTGAATTATGCATATACACCCGGCAACAACTCAAGAGAAAGCATTCCATATGCCGACTATATAGACATAGGTGAGTATCTGCATCAGGATATGCAGCTTGATTTCATGTATCTGCACCCTGACCATATCAGGGAAAAGGGCTTGGACAAGTATTCTCTTATTATCCTTCCAGGAAGTGAAGTAATCAGTATTGAAACATTGGAAGTCCTGAAGGAATACTACGACAATGGCGGCAAAATTATTGCCACATACAAGCTCCCTACAAAAGCCGTTGAAAAAGGAAAAGATAATGAAGTAAAGGAAGCAATTAAATATATTTTTGGTGCTGACATATATTTCACTACAGCAAAAGGAAACATATACAAAAGGACCAACACAAAGAATGGACAAGCGTACTTCATATGTTCCTATGACTACGGTACCAATGACTATTTCAAAAACATTGACTTATTGGAGCTGGCTGTAAATGAGGCAATCAAGGTTAGGGATGTGGCCTTTGAAAACATTGACTCGTACAAGAGCATTGTTACATACATACACAGAAAAACTGAAACTGAGGACATATACTTCATTGCAAATACTGGAAGCGACAATTATTCAGGTAGTGTGATTCTCAAAGGAACACACCATCCAGTCATTTTGGATCCTCACACTGGTGAAATTACTGTACCTGAGTACAAAAACCACAAACTGTATGGGGAAAATGTCACCAGCGTAAAAATTGATATTGAGGCATTGAGTTCAAAGATAATATACAGTGGTGACAAATTTGGCAGTATAAAAATGCCTTTGCTGTACAAAGGGGAACTGGAAGCCTTTAATGAAGCAGACATATTGTTTGATAATGGAACCATATCCTTCATTTTTTCAATAGGGCAGAATGACAAGATTGAGCTGGCTGCAAGACTTGATGAAAACGACAATGGATACATACTGGAAATTGAGGACGGAAGAATAAACCTGCTTAAGAAACAGGATGACAAGACGGATATAATAAACAGTGTTGCTGTTCCCATACATAGAAACAAGTTTTATCAGTTTACAATGACTGTAAATGATGATGGTTTCGATGTATTCCTGTCTGGCAGAAAGCTCTTTGAGGCAAGCGACAACACCTTTGCCCAGGGAAGAATATCATTCAACAATATAGATGATTCCAGCATCGAAGTATTTGACATTGTTCTGCTTGGCGGGCTTGAAACCGTAGAAGTGGTTAACCATTCATACACAGCTTATCTTGTAGCATGTTTTACATTGATACTTTTAAGAGTATCGGCATTCCTCCACAAAAACAAGAAATGAGATATGAAAAGGAGCCTGAAATATGGCTCCTTAATAATTAGCATGGTCTTTTATCTTCAATTCTCAATAGTCTGTTGTACTTTGCAACCCTCTCGCCGCGGCTTGGTGCACCGGTCTTGATGAATCCGGCATTTGTAGCCACAGCCAAATCTGAAATGGTTGTATCTTCAGTTTCACCTGAACGATGCGATACAATAACATTGAAGTTGGCATCCTTGGCAATCTGTATGGCTTTCAATGTCTCGCTAACAGAACCGATTTGGTTCAGCTTTATGAGAATTGAATTGCCCGCTTTCATTTCAATACCTTTTAGCAGTCTCTCGGGATTGGTTACAAACAAGTCATCGCCAACAATCATTACTTTATCGCCAATACGCCTTGTAAGCTCTGCAAAGGCATCCCAATCGTTTTCTCCCAGCGGATCCTCAATTGATACTATCGGATAATCATTAACCAGCTTCTCCCAATATGAAATCAGTTCTTCCACAGTCATTTTCTTGTTTTTCTTTGGGAACAAATAGCCGTCATCCGTTTTCCATTCGCTAGCTGCAGCATCCAGGGCAATATTGAAATCCTGTCCAACCTTGTAGCCTGCCTTTTCAATGGCCTGAAGGATGAGCTCAATAGCTTCCGTATCATCGCCCAGATTTGGGGCAAATCCTCCTTCATCACCAACAGCTGTGGACAAACCCTTTGACTTCAGGAGCGCTTTCAAGGTATGGAATACATTTGCACACTGCTCAAGAGATACTGCAAATCTTTCTTCTGTTGGAAGTATCATGAACTCCTGAATATCCACATTATTATCAGCATGAGCACCGCCATTTAGAATGTTCATCATGGGTCTTGGCAGTTTTGTGCCTGCAACTCCGCCCAGAAATCTGTACAGAGGGATGTTCAAACTCTTTGCCGCTGCATGACAGCAAGCGATGGAAACAGCCAGTATGCTGTTTGCACCAAGTTTTTTCTTTTCTTTTGTTCCATCCGCCTCTATCATTAACCTGTCAATGGTATATATATCTGTAACATCAAGTCCAATTATTACATCTCTAATAGGACCGTCAATATTCTTTACAGCCTTTTGTACGCCTTTGCCGCCATACCTGGTTCCGCCATCCCTAAGTTCCAATGCTTCATATTCTCCAGTAGAAGCACCAGAGGGCACCATTCCAGTAGCAACAGTACCATCGTCGAGGATAACTACCGCTTCAACAGTAGGGTTTCCTCTGGAATCCAGAATTTCTCTACCGTAAACATCTTTAATTCTTCTCATATTATTACCTCCTTGAGTAATGCTATTTGAGCATATAATAACACCATTTTATTTTCCAGGCAAATAATTGTTAAAAGCATCTTGCCAATCACATACATTTACGTGTATAATTTCAGGGGTTGCTATAAGAG
>JAAYLF010000354.1 GCA_012522035.1 Clostridiaceae bacterium | reverse complement strand
GACCCACGGCTTAGAAGGCCGTTGCTCTATCCTGCTGAGCTATAGGCACAAATTGGAGCGGGTGAAGGGAATCGAACCCTCGCAATCAGCTTGGAAGGCTGATGTTCTACCATTGAACTACACCCGCACTCTTTAATGTGTCAACAACGTTGACTTGTTTATTATACATATCCTGATGCTGGTTGTCAATAGGTAAAATGCAAAATTTTTGAGGCAAATTTTTTGCACACCATATATATTATGTCAACTAGTTTCAGTTCTAAACACAAAATGACTATAAATATGTTAAATACTGGTTTGTGTTGAGAAGTTTTTAGCAAAGTGATATACTATTTATGATAACAATTAATGGGGGAAATTATGCTAGTAGAAAAAATATACCTAACAAACGACAAAAGGGTTCATCTAACAACTTATATCCAGGACAAGTCGGATGAAATCCTTTTATCATCCAAAAGGCCTTGTGTTTTGGTATGTCCTGGTGGAGGATATCAAATGACATCTGACAGGGAAGCAGAACCTATAGCCCTGTCTTATCTTGCAAACGGATTCAACGCTTTTGTCTTGAGATACTCAGTAGGCGAGCATGCGAGATATCCAGCACCACTTGTCGAGTTGTCAAAAGCATTGAAGATAATCAGAGAGAATGCTGAAAAATGGCATACTGATCCGGACAAGATTGCTGTTTGCGGTTTTTCTGCTGGTGGACATTTAACTGCTATGCTTGGAACCAGGTGGAACGATCCTGAGATTCAGGAAGCATCTGGATGTTTGAATGGAGAAAACAGGCCCAATGCACTGATTCTGGGATATCCGGTAATATCTGCAGATACATATACCCACGGAGGAAGTATAAATACATTATTGGATGGATATGAAGGATTGAAGGACATGCTTGTAAAGGCTTCGTGTGAGAAGAATATAGGCAAACATACACCGCCGACATTTTTGTTCCATACATTTATGGATAATGCTGTGCCTGTGGAAAATGCATTGTTGTTTGCAAAAGGACTTGCAGATTACAATATTCCATTTGAACTGCATGTATTTCAGGATGGAGCGCATGGTCTTTCACTGGCTAATCATTGCACATATGCGAACAAATTTAATCTTGAACCACTTGCAGAACCCTGGATGGAGCTTTCGTGCAAATGGCTGTGGAATCTGTTTGGAAAAGGTGTGCCTGAAAAAGGAGTTAAGTTGCGTCCGGAAGACCGCTGCAGAGAAATAGGAAACTGAGGTGTTTTGTATTGGTTATATTAGGGATTGACCCCGGATTTGCAATAGTTGGATATGGTCTTGTCGAATACAAGAACAACAGTTTCAAGCCTATTGACTATGGTGTCATAAGGACTGATGCAAAAGAGCTTTTTTCAGACAGGTTAAAGAAGATTGATGTGCAACTTAAGCAGATAATAGATATGTACAAGCCGGATTGCTGCAGCATTGAAGACTTGTTTTTCAACACCAATGCCAAGACTGCTATTGCAGCTGCCCAGGGAAGGGGAGTTTGTGTTCTTTGTGCTTCCTCAAAGGAAGTGCCTGTATATGAGTATACTCCACTTCAGGTAAAACAGGCCGTTGTAGGTTATGGAAGGGCCGCAAAGGAACAAGTGCAGCATATGGTCAAGGTTATATTAAACCTTAACGTGATACCAAAGCCGGATGATGCAGCGGATGCACTGGCTGTGGCCATTTGCCATGCACATTCACTGCTTACTGCAAAAAGGATTTGATTAAAATCCTAACAGACTGTATTATATTCTCTGAAAAATACTAGAAAGGAAATGCCATGTTTGAGTTTATAAAAGGGAATTTGGTTCACAAGGGTTTGGACTATGTAGTTGTTGAAGTTGGTGGAATTGGTTTCAGGATATATGCTTCCATGAATACAATAGCTGCTTTGGGTGAGGCAAATAGCCAGGTAACTGTTCATACTCATATGAATGTTAAGGAAAACGAAATTACACTGTATGGTTTTGCTACAAGGGAAGAGCTCTCAAGTTTCGAAATGCTTATAACCGTTAGTGGAGTTGGTCCCAGGATGGCTCTCAATGTGCTTTCGACCCTTACATCTTCCGAGCTTGGTCTTGCTGTGGCGACAGAAGATTACAAGACCATTGCAAAGAGTAAAGGCATAGGTCCAAAACTGGCTCAGAGGATCATACTGGAACTGAAAGACAAGATAAAGAAAAGCATGGATGTGGACCAAATCGAAACAGCAGAAAACACCGGTGTCATGATAGAGGGCAATATTGAAAAGGATGCAATTTCTGCATTGATGGTTCTTGGTTACAGCGCAAAAGAATCTGCCAGCGCAGTAAGAAAAGTATATCAGAAAGGGCTGACTCTTGAAGAGACGGTCAAACTGGCATTAAGAAAAATGCATGGTTGATAGGGAGGCACAATGGTTGATTTTAATGAGGACAAAAGAATAGTTTCTCCGGAGATTTCAGCTGATGACATTGATGAAAGCAGTCTAAGGCCGAAGAGGTTCAGTGAATATATTGGGCAGGAGAAGATAAAAAAGAATCTTTCCATATTTATTGAAGCTGCAAAACAAAGAAACGAACCTCTTGATCATGTGCTGCTTTACGGACCGCCTGGTCTTGGTAAGACCACCCTGGCTGGCATCATAGCCAGCGAAATGGGAGTGAATCTAAGAATCACATCAGGGCCTGCCATAGAGAAGGCTGGTGATTTGGCCGGCATACTTACAAATCTTAATGAGTTTGATGTTTTATTTATAGATGAGATTCACAGACTGAACAGGACTGTTGAGGAGATTCTTTACCCTGCCATGGAGGATTTTGCTTTCGATATTATTATGGGTAAAGGACCTGCAGCAAGGTCATTAAGAATTGATCTTCCTAGATTTACATTGGTAGGAGCAACAACAAGGGCAGGTTTGCTTACTGCACCTTTAAGAGACAGGTTCGGTGTTATAAGCAGGTTGGAGATGTATACTGTGAAGGAGCTATCCTCCATAGTTAAAAGATCTGCAAGTATTCTAGGTGTTAAAATAGATGAAGATGGTGCAAGGGAAATTGCATTAAGGTCCAGGGGTACTCCAAGAATAGCAAACAGACTTCTAAGAAGAGTCAGGGACTTTGCGCAGATAAAAGGCAATGGGGACATAACACATGAAATTGCTGCCAAGAGTCTTGATTCTCTTGAAGTTGACAAGCTGGGTCTTGATAATGTGGATAGAAATCTTTTAAGTACGATAATACTGAAATTTGATGGAGGACCTGTAGGTCTGGAGACGTTGGCTGCTGCAACAGGCGAGGAAATCACTACAATTGAGGATGTGTACGAGCCTTATCTTATTCAGCTTGGATTCCTTGCAAAGACTCCAAGAGGAAGAATTGCGACACATTCTGCATATACTCATCTTGGGATTCCTCATGATCATGAAAGCAGTCAACAGCTTAATATATTTGATTTGCTCAAGGAGGAAGAGAGTTGAACCTGCTTTTACATGTGTGCTGCGGACCCTGCAGCCTGTATGTAATTGATGACATAAGGGAAACTTTCAAGGATTGCAAAATAACGGGAATGTTTGCAAATCCGAACATTCACCCTTATGACGAATTCCAGAGACGAATGGAGAATGCTCAAATAGCTTTGAAAAACAAGGATGTACCTCTTGTTTGTGTGGATGATTTTGATATGGAAAAATGGAAAAATTTTGAGCAGGAAAGAAAATTGCGATGCAAAATGTGCTATACTATAAGAATGAAGAGGGTAGCAGATTATGCAAAGGAAAACGGGTTTTCCCATTTTACCACTACGCTTTTGGTAAGTCCTTATCAGGACCATGAGATGATAAAGGAAATAGGAGAAAAATTCGCAGAAAAAAACGACTTGATATTTGTATACAGGGATTTTTCCAAAGGTTTTAGAGAAGGTCAGAAACAGGCAAGAGAGATGGGCCTGTATAGACAAAAATACTGTGGTTGTATAAAATCTTTGTATGAAAAATAGTTTGAAATGAAAGGGATATGTTATGGAAAAAGAGAATATGTTAAGCGGGTATGAGTCTTTTGAAGAAGAGGCAACAATCTCCGAAGAATTGGAATATGACGAAACGGCAAAAGAGAATTCAGTGGAAGATACTGCGGTTGAAACAGTTCAAGAGGATGAAAGCAGGGAAGAGTTGGCGAAAGAGGAAAAAGCGACTGCTCAAGTTACAGCCGCTGCATTTCCATACAGGAAGGTAGTGAAAAACATTATGAGCTGGGTATGGACTATTGTTCTTGCATTTTTCATAGCCATAATTATCAACTCGTATGTAATCAGGGCAAGCGAAGTTTTTGGAAGATCCATGTATCCGACTCTTGAGCAGGGAGATGTGGTTTTTATTTCCAGAATGCCATACATTTTCGGACAGCCCAAACATGGAGATATAGTTGTATTTGACTCAACTCTGGAAAAAAGAAATTTCTTTACTGAAATTGAAGAGTCGGTAAAGTACAACATGATAACCCAGAAGTTCTTCAAAACGGAAAAGACCAATAAGTATTGGATTAAGAGGGTTATCGGAGTTCCGGGTGACGTTCTTGAAATAAAGGACGGAAAGCTTTACAGAAACGGAGAACTTCTTGAAGAGGATTACGTTAATAATGAAAGCCCGATAACGTACAAGAATCTTGTACCACCTTCCATGGGCGATGGGGATTTGACCAGAATTGTTGTTAAGGAAGGCGAGATTTACTGCATGGGCGACAACAGAAATCACAGTGAAGACAGCAGGGCAATAGGACCCGTTCCCATAAACGATGTTCTTGGCAAAGTAATATATGGAGCAAAATAATGCTTAAGGTAGTTTTGGCAACACAAAATGTAAACAAGGTTCGCGAAATGCAAAGCATCCTGAAGGATTGCGGTATTTCTGCAGAAGTTATATCTGCAAAGGATGCTGGCGTTCACGAGTTTCCGGAGGAAAACGGTACAACTTTTTGCGAAAACGCATATATCAAGAAAAAAGGCATATTTGATATTGTCACAAAGAGCGGAGTGTTTAAACCTCCTTACATGGTGATTGCAGATGATTCCGGTCTATGCGTTGATGCCCTTGGAGGAAGACCAGGTATCTACTCTGCCAGATATGCATCAGCAGATGGAAATGACGCTGCGGATGAGGATAATATAAAGAAGTAGCTTGTGGAAATGGAGGGCATTCCCAGTGAAAAGAGGAATGCATATTTTGAATGTTCCATTGCTGCAATACGTGACGATGCAAAAACCTTTTCCGCGCATGGAAGACTACACGGCTATATATCTTTGCAACCAGTTGGCTGCAACGGGTTTGGATACGATCCTGTATTTTATTTGCCTGAAGAGAGTTGTACCGTTGCACAGCTTGATAGCTACAAGAAGAATAGGATAAGCCACAGGGCAAAGGCTATACGGAGTCTTGCCGAAATTATTAAAGATAACATGGGTGGATATAATGGTATATGTTCAGAAATGTGATACATATGACTATGAAGTAGTCTATGAAAAGATAAAAGAGATGTTTCAGCATTTGGGTTATGACAAGTATTTAAAGCCCGAATTGAATGTATGCATCAAGCCTAATCT
>JAAYLF010000353.1 GCA_012522035.1 Clostridiaceae bacterium | reverse complement strand
GAAGAAACAAAGTGACTCTTGACTTGGCCTCTACCGACCTTTTGAAGTACATATGCTCAAATTAAATATGGTTCTTATGCTGTTTTTTCTTATTTTTTTTGGGACATTTTCAAATACGGTTGACATACCATTTCTAAAATTTTTGCTTGTTTGTATAATGATATTTTTTACATAAACCGCCGGATATACCGGCGGTTTAGTATCGATTGTTAAACTTCAATGGTTCTTCTCTTAAGAACTACCATGCCAAGAAGCATTACAACACCAAATGCCATGAAGGCTGCAGTGTCGACGGTTTGTGGGTTTGATTCAATTTTGTACTCGGTGTATCCAATTTCGCCAACACCTATGATGTCATTTGCGGCAATGCAGAGAACACTTTTTGTGCTGATTAACGCATTGTCCACATTGGCAAGAACGGAGCCGTCTTTTCCTGTAACAGTTGCTTTTGAATAGAACTCCTCATTGCTGATATCATACTTCTTCTTTTCGGAGAAGGATATTTTAACAACAAGATCATCTCCAAAATAGATGGTGACGGATTTTCCGTCGTCAACTACCGCAACGTCCTGGTACTCTCCTCTTGGGAATATGAAGTTGGCAACATCGTCAATTTTTACAACCTTGTTGTTCAGTTTCTTTGGAGCACTTGGGTCATACTGTTTAATGAATATGTAGACCGATGTACCGTGTGGTCTGAAGGAGATTCCGTTTGAACCAAGCACATCCTTTTCCACATCATTGCCATCGTCGTCTTTGTAGGTAATCTTTGTACCATCAGTGTCTGTAAACCTGACATTGTTTATTTTTTCATGGGTAGCCCTTACAAAATACTGGGCAACCTTGCCTGCAGAAAGTCTTGTCCTCATAACCCATACATATGGATTTGATAGTGCCTCTTTTGTATAGAGTTCCGAGTTGGGAGAGGGGAAGAATCCAATATCTCCGCTTTCGTTTACTATTTCGCTGTCTGCATCTCCTGAAGGTTTCTCATACTTCCAGCCTTCTGGGATTAGATCAGTGTCTGTTTCCTTGAAAGGATGCCTCCAATCCGGAAACACAAAAGATTGAAAGTCTTCAAAATATGACTTTATTTCAATCTAGCCTGAAAAGTCATATTCGGAGAATTCTGTCTGTGCGCTGACTTGGGCAAATAGACTGACAGTTACAAGAGTAACTGTGATTAGGACGGCAAAAAATCTTTTCTCCATAATACAACCTCCTGTTGTTTAATTTTGACATTTTTTTAATGATCTATTAACAAAATGTCAAGCTTTAAAAATAGAGTTGAAGGTTCATGGGAAAAAAGGTAGACTATATAAAAAAGGAGAAACATGAGATTAAGCGATTCTCAGAAAAAAGCTGTGTATCATAGGGAAGGGCCTTGTCTGGTACTGGCAGGACCAGGGAGCGGCAAAACCACGGTTATAACAAGAAGGCTTGGTTTTTTGACGGATGGAATAACCAGTCCGGACAGGCTCTTGTCAGTAACCTTTACAAGAGCTGCAGGAAGGGAAATGGCTGTTAGGTATGCAAGTCTCTATCCTGATAGGAGGCTGCCTCACTTTGGTACAGTGCACAGTTTGTGCAACAGGATAATATATGATTATGAGAATATTACAGGTAAAAAGTACTTCAGGATAGGTGGAGATACAAAGGTCAAACAGAAGATACTGGAAGAAATTTGGTCAAAGGTGAACAAGGGAGTAAACATGCCGGAAGCAGAGGAGGTGTTTTCTTTAATCAGCAGAAGGACAAACAGGCCTGAGTATTCCTCTGACGGCTTTATAAGGAATTTTGAAAAAATATATGAGATGTATATTACATACAAAAGACAAAACAGCCTTGTTGATTTTGACGACATGGTTCTATATGCAAAGGAACTTCTGGAAAATGATGAAAGAATACTGAGAAGATGGTCGAAAAAGTATGAGTACATACAGGTGGATGAAGGACAGGATTTGTCAAGGGCCCAGTTTGAGGTAATGAAGTATCTTGCTGGACATGGAAATATTTTTGTTGTAGCGGATGACGATCAGGGGATATATGCATTCAGGGGAGCGGATCCTGGGTGTGTTTTGGAGTTTGAGAAATATTATTCAAATTGCGTGAAATACTACCTTGAGGAAAATTACCGTTCCTGCAAAAGGATTGTGCAGTGTGCCAGCAGTTTGATAGCATTGAATGGAAACAGGTATGAAAAGAACTTGTATACGAATAACAGATTGGGAGAAAAGATTGAGTTTGCCCACTTGAAGAATCTAAGCGAACAGGCAAGATTTGTTTGTGAAAAGATTTCAAAGCTCAGCAAAAAGGGAAGTGTCTGCGTTATTTACAGAAACAATTTGTCTGCTTGTTTGTTTAAATTGTATTTGAATCACTTCAACCTTTCATACAATGTGCTGGGTGGTAATATTAATATTGCATCTGATATGATGGTTAAAAAGGTTTTAAAAAATATCAGAAATGCTGAAAAAGAAGCGCGGTTCATAATTCCAAGACCTAAAAAGGTTTTTGAACGGATGATTCTTTCAGGATTTTATGACGACATGTCGGAATATTACGAAAGAAACGGAAAAAGCCGTGTGTACTCGGAATATGTTTATGAATTCCTTAAGACTTTGTGCAGTATTAATGGTTCTTACGAGGACATAACAAGGTGCATTGAGTTTAAGGAAGACAAGCAATCAAACATTACCCTGTCAACCGCCCATTCTGCAAAAGGGTTGGAGTTTGATACGGTTTTTATTGTAGATTTGGTAAATGGAGAGTTTCCCAAGCGGGAGAGCTTGGGCGGCGATATGCTGGAGGAAGAAGGAAGGCTTTTTTATGTTGCCATGACAAGGGCAAGAAGCAAGTTGTTTTTGGTTTATCCTGAAATGAGGGGTAACAATCAGGAAGAAGCAAGCGTGTTTTATGAGGAAACATTAAGGCACGCATGTAACCAAATAGGATAGGGTGGTCATAATATAATGTGTAAGGATTACAAGGAGCAGTAATATGAGTTTTGGCAGTAGAAGGAACATATTTCTAGGAGCAAACACAAGATATGGGTTTAAAAGTCTGTACGAAACATTGTTGACCGACTACGACAACTACAATGTAACAGTGTACATTTTAAAAGGCGGACCTGGTACTGGCAAGTCCACCTTTGTAAAAAAGGTTATTGGTCTTCTTGACAGTCTTGGCTGCAGCATGGATGTTGTTCACTGTTCCGGCGACCCTCAGAGCCTGGACGGGGTTATCAGCACTGAAGGAGGGATTGCCGTTGTGGATGGCACAAGCCCTCACATGATTGATCCGAAATGTCCCGGTGCGAGGGAAGAGATTATCAATCTGGGTGCTTTTTGGGATACATCTTACCTCATACGGTACAGGGACGACATTATTCAGTTCATGAAGGATAAAAGCGACTATTACAAACGTGCCTACCATTATCTTCAGGCAGCAGGCATCATATACGATGATACGGTAAACATAATGGACGAGTGTTTTGAAAAGAACAAGGCTTACCTTTTTGCTTCAAACCTGGCGGATGAAATACTGGAAGATTTTGAACCGTCTTTAAGTGTTGGCAAGGACAAAAAACTCTTTGCCACTGCAATAACGCCAGCAGGGTTGATGGGCTCTATTAATGAAATTTTCAGGGACGACAAGGTATACTCAATAGATACGACAATGGGAATGAGCACATCTTCAATATTGGAAGTCATCAAGGTCAGGGCAAATCTCTGCGGTTTCAACACCGAGAGCTTCCTGTGCGGTTTTGACACAAAACTTGAGCATATCAGGATACCCGAGCTGAAGACTGCGGTAGTGTCGTCGAACCCCTACCACGAAGCCTATGGAAGCGACATGTACTATGAGTACCCTCTTGAGGGATTTCTGAGCGAGTATAACGTGCTGCGGGCAAAGGATGACATCAAGTACAACAGCATCAGGTTTGATGAACTTCTCGACAAGGCGGTAAGAATGATGGCAAAATCCAAGCGTGAACATGTAAAACTCGAAGAAATTTATATATCCTCCATGGATTTTGATGAACTAAATGGTTATATTGAAGAGGTAATGAAGGAAATTGAAGGTGTCATACAGATGCATCTCTCCAATTGAATGATTCAATGGGGTAACGCACTCAGGAGGCTGCACTATAGGAGAAAGACCCATAGACATGCATTTGAATGCGCTGAGGGCTCTGGGTGCGGAAATTGAGGAAGGGGATGTAATATATGCCAGAGTTGCAAAACTTAAAGGCGCTGAAATAACTTTGCCCTTTCCCAGTGTGGGTGCAACTGAAAACGCCATGCTGGCAGCGGTGCTGGCAGAGGGTACCACAGTTATAAAAAACAGTGCAAGAGAACCAGAGATTGAAGATTTGCAAAAGTACCTTAACGCAATTGGTGGAAAGGTCAAAGGTGCTGGTACAGGTGAGATTGTTGTCGAAGGTGTAAGGGAGTTGCACGACTGTGAGGAACACAGCATTATGCCCGACAGGATTGAAGCTGGCACGTATATGATTGCAGGTGCAGCAACGGGAGGCAAAGTGCTAGTAAGAAATCTCGTACCGTCTCACGTTTTTTCCCTTATCGAGCTATTATATAAAGTGGGTTGCAAAATCGACATTTATCAGAACGCTGTCTATGTGGATTCTTCGAGAAGAAAACTTGATACATTAGGTGGTATCAGTGTAAAGACGCTTCCTTATCCAGGATTTCCAACGGATTTGCAGGCGCCTTTAACAGCTCTTTTGAGTGTAACCCATGGCGCCAGTGTTATTGAAGAAACTATTTTTGAAAACAGATTCAAGCATGTGCCTGAACTTGTAAAAATGGGAGCGGATATTGAGTATATTGGCAAAAAAAGCATTCTCATCAATGGAGTTGATCGCCTTGTTGGCTGTGATTTGGTATCGTCCGATTTAAGATGTGGAGCCTCCCTCGTAATAGCAGGGCTTTGTGCCGAGGGTGATACATATATCGATG
>JAAYLF010000352.1 GCA_012522035.1 Clostridiaceae bacterium | reverse complement strand
CCTTCAGGCGTTGCAGTCATTGTAGAGGCTGTTACAGACAACCGCAACAGAACCGCCGGTGAAATGAGACATTATTTCGACAAGTATGGCGGAAATCTCGGTGCAACCAACTGCGTATCCTTTATGTTTGACAGAAAAGGAATAATCGTTATTGAAGACGATGGAAGCTTTCAAGAGGATGAACTGATGATGGAAGTGCTTGAAATGGAAGTTGAAGATTTTTCAAATATAGACGGAGCATTTGAGATTGTCACATCTCCAGCTGCCTTTTCAAAAGTAAGGGATGCTTTGGAGAAAAAGGGATACAAATTTGCTGAGGCTTCAATTACAATGGTTCCCCAGTCCTATGTAGAACTTGAAAATGAAGAGGACAGGGAAAAGTTTGCAAAGCTGATAGAAGCTTTGGAAGATAATGATGATGTAATCGAGGTATATCACAACTACAGCGAGGAATAGTACTTTTATATTTTGGAATAATTAATATCGGAGGGCTGTAGTTTGAAAAAAACTTTTTTATTGATTTTAGGCGCTATCGTGGCCGGAATAAGTTTCAACTTGATTCTTTTACCTGGAGACATCGCCCCTGGCGGTGTTTCCGGAATTGCCGTGATAATAAACATGCTTACAAAAGGTCTGGTTCCAGTAGGTACACTGACCATCATTCTCAATATTCCCTTGTTTATAGCAGGATACAAAGTTCTTGGAAAATCATTTATAGTCAGAAGTTTTGTAGGAACGATTCTTTTCTCCATCATGATAGACGTTTTATCCGTAATTGATTGGGTAAGCATTTCAGACAAAATCGGATTTACCACCGATGGTGTTGTGAATGATTTTGTTCTTTCAAGTATTTGGGGCGGAGTATTGTACGGAATAGGCCTGGGTCTCATATTCAGGGCGGGCTTTACCACAGGAGGAACTGATATTGCAGCAAGACTTCTGCAGAGAAAGTTTTCATGGCTGTCTTTAGGACAGCTGCTTCTTGCAATGGATATATTGATTCTTACATTGGTGGCAATAACGTATGAAAAACCTGTTTTTGCACTGTATGCAGGTATAACCATTTTCCTGACCTCAAAACTTATCGATACAGTGGAAGCGGGTCTTCATTATGCAAAAGAAGTATACGTCATGACAAACAAGGCAGAATACATCGCAAAAGATGTAATGACAGAGCTTGACAGGGGAACTACAAAGATTGCAGGTACCGGCATGTACACCGGTGCACATATAGATATATTGATTTGTGTGATATATAACAGGCAGCTTACTGCCTTGAGAAGGATAATAGACAGACACGACCCCGACGCATTTATAATTATCAAGGATGTAAGGGAAGTTGAAGGACTGTATTCGGATCTGTGAAAGGAATTGAAAATGTTTGTAGATACTCATGCACATTATGATGACAGCGCTTTTGATGAGGACAGGCATGAAACCTTGATGCGCAGCAAGGAATATGTTCATTTTATTGTAAATGCCGCTCAGGATCTGAAAACTACGGATGCATGCATAGAGCTTACAAATACATACGATTTCGTATATGCAACCTGCGGCATCCATCCTCACAATGCAAATAGTTATTCGGAAGATGTCATGGAGCAGCTTTACAAACGGGCCATGGATGAGAAAGTGGTGGCTATAGGGGAAACAGGCCTTGATTTCCACTATGATTTTTCTCCTAGAGACGTCCAGATAAAAAGTTTCAGGGCGAATATCAATCTTGCAAGAGAAGTAAAGAAGCCAGTTGTCATACATTCCAGGGAAGCAACTGCAGAAACCCTCAGGATTCTCAAGGAAGAAAGAATAAATGAAGTGGGCGGAGTACTGCATTGCTTTACCGGTAGTTACGAGACTGCTCTTGAAGCAAACAAACTTGATTTATACTATTCGATAGGTGGAGTTGTAACGTTCAAGAATGCAAGAAAGATTGTAGAAGCATTGGAAGCCATACCAAACGACAGGCTTATGCTGGAAACGGACGCACCTTATATGACTCCTGTACCGTACAGAGGAAAAAGAAACGAGTCCATGTATCTTTCCTATGTTGCGAGGAAAATTGCCGAGATAAAAGGCATGGACTACGAAGAGTTAGTGGAACTGACAAATATCAATGCAAAGCGGTTTTTTTGTGTATAGTGCACAAGCAAAACTGGAATATTTTATGAAATGTTGTGCATAGTGCACAAAGTTTTTACTAAAAAGTTGACACTTTGCATAAGATATAATAGAATCTGACAGGTGTTTAGCTGTAAACATACTTAACAGGAGTTGATACTTTGAAGAAAGGTAAATATGCTAAACTGTTTGCGTTGGTTAGATATCCGTTAATGCTTGTAGGCGTGACAGTAATGTCCATCGCTCTGGCGTCTGGGATATTTGCCAGCAACATAAACACAGTCACCATATGTTACAACGGAACACTTATTGATGTTACGACCACCGGTAGAACCGTAAAGGAGGCCTTAACGGTAGCAGGTATTAATCTTACAGAAGACGACTACATAAATTATGATATAGATACATCCCTTTCCGGAATCGATTTCATTGAGATCGAAACCCCAATTACACTTACTGTAAATGTTGAAGGCAGGGAAGTTATGATCAAATCCCGACAGTCGACAGTTTCAGAAGTGTTGGAACAGAATGATATCGAGCTGACTGCCCGCGACCTTGTAATCGGGGCGGAGCTGGATGCCATAACCGAAGATGGGATGAATCTATCCATTGTAAGGATACAGGAAGAATATGATATTGAGAACATTACAATTGAATACGAGACGGAATACGTTCCGGCAAACTATCTGCTGCAGGGTCAGTCAAAGGTCCTTACACCGGGTAGAGATGGAGTAAGAACCTTGGTGTACCGTGTAATCAAGGAAGAAAATGTGGAAATCTCACGTACTCTCGTATCTGACAAGATAACCGTGAATCCGATTAAGGAAGTAATTGCCTACGGAACCATTGCCAACTTTGTCAACTCGAGAGGTCAGACAGTTGGCTATACAAAAGCTTATGAAATGACTGCAACAGCGTACACTGCTTGTGAAAAGTGGGGTTACGCAGTACACATGCCCGGCAAGAGGGCAAGAGTGGGAGTTGTGGCTGTGGATCCAACTGTGATTCCGCTCGGTACAAAACTTTATGTTGAAGGATTGTATGGAGCATGGGATTATGGTTTCTGTGTAGCTTGGGATACCGGTGGCGCTATAAAGGGTCACAAGATTGACTTGTTCATGGACACCGAAGAAGAATGCTTCAGATGGGGCATAAAGAAAGTAAAGGTTTATGTTTTGCATGACCAATCTGTTGATGTTTTTGCATTAAGGGGATAAAATATATACATCAGCTAAATACATTAAAAGAGTTATCCCTGAAAGGAAGATTGGATTAATTGGAAAAAGGTAAGAAAATCAATACTAAGGAATTGATGAAGGTTTATAACATTGAACCTGTAAAAAAACTTGGACAGAATTTTCTCCACGATTACAACATTGTGGAGAAAATTGTTTTATCTGCAGATATAGACAAGGATGACTGTGTTGTCGAAGTAGGGCCGGGGCTTGGCGTTATGACATCGTACCTTGCCGAGAGGGCCCATAAGGTTGTGGCCGTGGAAATTGACAGAAAACTCATACCGGTGCTTGAGCGTCTCAAAGATGACCATGACAACATAGAGATTGTCAACGAGGATGTATTAAAGATTGATATCAACAAGGATATTATAGAAAAATATTGTTCTGACAAGAAAGTGAAGGTTGTGGCCAACCTTCCATATTATATTACAACACCAATTATCATGAAGTTTCTTGAGGAGAATGTAAGCAATCTTGAATCCATGACTTTTTTGGTTCAAAAGGAAGTGGCGGAGAGAATTTGTGCAAAACCCGGAGGCAAGGAATATGGAATGCTTACCGTTGCGGTAAACTATTTTGCCTGTCCCAGAATTCTTTTTAAAGTCTCACCGTCCGTGTTCATACCAAAACCCAATGTGGATTCAAGCGTGATAAGGCTTGACGTAAGGAAGGAAAGGCCCTTCCACCTCAAGGACCAGGATTATTTCTTTAAGGTGCTGAAGGCTGCCTTTGCCCAGAGAAGAAAAACCCTTGCAAACAGCCTTGCCAACGCTCCGTATCTGCATGTTACGAGAGAAGATGTTTACAAGGCTTTGGAAGAAATGGGAAAGAGCATTTCCATAAGGGGAGAGGTTCTATCAGGCGAGGAGTTTGGCACTCTTTCGAATATTTTGTATGACAAAAAAATAATTCAATAGGCATTGGTCGCGCAACGTCTGCTTAAGATGTTGCGTTTTTTGTGTTATTGGTATACAATTGTCTTGTAT
>JAAYLF010000041.1 GCA_012522035.1 Clostridiaceae bacterium | reverse complement strand
TTTTGAACTTCTTAACGCAGTTGTCCTTATGGCAGAATACGGCGAAAAGACAACAGCAAGCCACACTTGCTCGTTTGGTTCTGCTGACAATTCATACGCATTCAGAATGATGGATTTGTTTAAAAAGAGCAAGATGAATTTTATATCATGCCCAACAGAAAACGCATATCTGCAAGGGCGTCAGGACACATATCCAAAACGCCGCGGATTGACCAGAGTAAAAGAGTTTATGGAAGCTGGCATTAATGTAGCATTTGCACAAGACTCCATAAACGATCCATGGTATCCTATGGGCAACGGAAACATGATGATCATTCTTGACAATGGAATACTCTTGCACAAATTATGTCTCCCGAAGAGATTGAAAAGGATCTGGATTTGATAACATACAACGGTGCACGCTGCATGCACATCCAGGACAAGTACGGCCTTGAAGTGGGCAAAGATGCAAACTTCATTGTCCTTGATGGGGACAGTCCGTTCGATGTAATTAGAAACAGGGCACCAGTTCTTGCTTCAATAAGAAAAGGTGAATATCTGTTCAAGAGAAAGCCTGTTGAATACGAAGTGGAGCTTGATTTAGGGAAAAATTATGGATAGCCGCATTAGTTTTAATATGAACTGATGCGGCAACCACTTAATTATACATATCACACAAGCCCTTTACTTTTTTAATGCTTTAAGATAAAGTTATCAATCAGAAGCATGTATGTTTTTAAAGGAGACTAGCAGATGAAACTGATTGATTTATCGCACGTAATATATGACGGCATGCCTGTCTATCCTGGTGATCCAAATACAAAACTGAGTCAGATCAAATACTATGAACATGATGAATACAACAACTTCAAACTGGATATATGCATGCATTCAGGCACACATGTAGATGCACCCATGCATCTTACCGAAAGCAAGCAGCTTGTATCAGAAATACCGCTTGAATCGTTTATGGGAGATGGATGTGTGCTGGATGTAAGAGGTCATGAAGTAATCACTATGAAAGAAGAGTATAAATACTTAATAAAGGAAGGCTGCATTCTCCTTCTGTACACGGGATTTGATGAGTATTACGGAACAGACAAGTATTACGAAAATCATCCCTGTATTGATATGGATTCTTGCAAGTTTCTTGTAAATATGACAATTAAAATGGTTGGAATGGACATCCCCTCTCCGGACAAATGCCTTTTTGAAATTCATAAAAAGTTGCTATCCAACAATATTTATATTATTGAGAACTTGACAAATCTTGACAAACTGCTGGAAACAGACAGATTTGAAATTTTTGCTTTTCCTTTAAAAATAAAAGCTGACAGCTCAATATCAAGAGTTGTAGCTAAAGCAACATAACCTCTATTATTTAAAGGACTGCAGCACATGCTGCAGCCCTTTATCTTGTTAAAAATCAATTATTCTTCCTTTCTTCTCTTGAACGCATTTCCTGCAAGTCCCAGTGCAACCGTCATATAGAAGAAGGTTGGTACAACACCTGTTTCAGGGTTTACAGGATTAAGGTCTGCCTCATAGTTTTGGACAACCTCCTCAGCCGTCAGCTCCCTGTTGTAAAAACGCAATCCTTCATATACAGCGCTGAACTTCTTTTGAGCATGGTCTATACAAATATACATATCATTGGCTCCAATTGCAACTACAGCGTCCGTGGCGTCTTGCTTTTCACCATTGACATAAAGGGTTGCCTTGCCTCCAACCTTGTATGTAACGGTAATAGTTACACTGGTAGAAAGATAGTCAAGAGCCGTTCCGTCAGGAGTTACAGGTCTTGCATTGGAGTTGTTCTTAAACATAAAGACATCGTTTGGTACTCTGCGGTACAATGCAAAATTGTCATTGGTGCTGTTTAAGAACGTATTGAAGCTATCTGCTTTTGATGTAAAGTTGTTAAGAACAACCTCAGCAGTAAATTCGTTTCCGTTAATGGTATCCTTAATGACATCAGGCAAATAAACCTTGATGCTGTCAAGAAACAACCCATTGTCCTCCCATTTGACATTGTCGCCCAATGTCAAAGATATGTCGTTATTGTTGCCACTCAGATCCTTCCAGGTAGTACTTTGCTTGTCATGCTTGCTGCCTTGGTTTCTGCTACCAATATATAGCGCAACAAGACCATCGGTTACATACCCGTAAGTCGATGCCGATGTGGCTAAAAACGACAATAGCAATAAAATAACAATAGAAAATACAGCTAGATTTTTTATTTTCATAACTAAACCCCCATAAATATTTATTATTGTATTAGCACGATATAAACCAAATGTAAATACATAAAACATACTTATTTTTATGCCTGGAATAATTTTTTGCTTACCAGAATGCATTTCTACAGCAAACCAATTAGACAAAACATACTACATTTGTAAAAGCTTTTCTCAAACCTTGGTTTTGCTGTTTTAATTGAGAAACCAGATGCAAATATTAATGTAAACAAAACGCCGCTATATATAAAAAATACATAGCGGCATTTCTTTATCAAATCTGTTTAATTATCTTTATAGCCTTTCTTAACGGTGTTAAAGCAATTCTTCCACTGCTCCCTTTCAGCAATCTTGTCGGGAAATCTTTGTATAAGGCAAGGGGCTTCTTATTCCCGCCACGTTTTGCATCAAGATAACTGCCCCATCTCTTGGCTACATTCCATCACCGTATGCAGACTCTATAAATAGGCTTCCTGTGTCATTATTTGTCAAGCAGTAAATTCCTGTGTTCTTCTTAAATGCTTCATTGTATGTGGGCATTATTTTACCAGCAAATACATCCGCCAGTATCCCATATTCTAAGTGTACTTTATCGTTTCATCCAAACTTCTGACCGGTCTATGTATCGGAAAGGATTTCTTTTACAACACAGTTCTCCAGTATACCCTAATAATCATATACATTACGGGCATATAAACTTCCGGCATTCACAAAACTGAAGCCAGCTGACCTGCAATAAAAATGCGTGTTTTGCCATGCCATCCCCATTATGAGAATTTGGTCGTACCGTTTGTTCTGTTTTTTCTTCAGACATAAGCTTTAGTTAATAAAATACATTATTTTATATTTATTTGCTCATATCACTTAATGTATGATTTCCTGCCACTTTTCCGGCAG
>JAAYLF010000040.1 GCA_012522035.1 Clostridiaceae bacterium | reverse complement strand
CTGTGGATGTGCTGCCCTCCCTTTCTAGACTTAAAGACAAGGGTATAGGGGAAGGAAAGACAAGGCACGACCATTCCGATACCATGAACCAGCTCTTTGCAGCCTATGCAAGAGGAAAGGATGCAAGGGAACTTATGATGGTGTTGGGTGAGTCCGCTCTTACTGATATGGATAAACTGTATGCGGAATTTGCAGAAGCTTTTGAAAGGGAATACATATCCCAGGGCTTTGAAACCGATAGAACAATTGAAGAGACCCTTGATTTGGGATGGAAGCTTTTAAGGATGCTTCCAAGAACAGAGCTTACAAGAATCAGGGAAGAGAACCTTGACAAGTATTATTGAACGCAGGGTGGTTTGAATGGCGATACTCGCAGTAAATCCCACAAGAATGGAGCTTTCAAAACTTAAGAAGAAACTGACTGTTGCAAGGCGCGGCCACAAGCTTCTGAAAGACAAATGTGACGAGCTTATGCGCCAGTTCCTTCTGCTTGTAAAGGAAAACAAAGCTCTGAGAATGGAAGTGGAAGAAGGCATAAGGAAAGCCCATAAGAGCATGATTGTTGCAAGAAGCATTATGAAAGAGGAGGAGATTTCAAACGCCTTAATGGTTCCCAAGCAAGAGATTCAAATTGCGAAGAAGGAAAGAGGCATCATGAGTGTTTCTATTCCCGTTTTTGAAACCAGCTTCAAAACCGACAACGAACATGACATCTTTTCCTATGGTTATGCATTTACATCAGGAGCTCTGGATGATGCACTCATGGAATATTTCAATGTAATGCCCAAGATGATGAGGCTTGCAGAAATTGAAAAGTCTTGCCAGATTCTATCTTTGGAAATAGAAAGAACAAGAAGGCGTGTAAACGCTCTTGAGCATGTAATAATTCCGCAGTATGAAGAAACTATCAAGTACATCAGGATGAAGCTTGAAGAGAATGAAAGAGGAAATATTACAAGGCTCATGAAAGTCAAGGAAATGGTTATTGAAAAGACTTATGATTCCCAAAAGAATTAATGGCCCAGACGGGCCATTAATAGTCTATGACGATCATTGCGTGATTATATATTTTCGGTACGGTGTAGCAAACCACTCCTTCGTTATATGAAAATGGAATATCTTCATTTTCTGGTGCAAGATAAACTCTCTTTGGCTTTTTATCCAAACGAATCTGTACATCAATATTGTATACAGGAACTATGTCCTCGATAACTTCAATACCGTTTCCTCTTTTGACAGGCACTGCATAAAGCAGGTGATTTACAATCCTGTTTTCCTTTTTTTGATCCATCAAGGTTGCAACCCCTTGGGCGTACAAATTGGTTTTCAAAGTTTTTCTGTCTCCAAGGATTTTGTCTACTGCATACCTTACAATCTCCTTTGCGGAAATTTCTCCCACTTGGGCATATTCCCGAAACATCATGGAACAGATGTACATACCGTCTTTACCCATTGTGATCGCACATTTCTTAACATCCGGATTGTTGGGTGCGTGCTGATGGGAAGAAAAGTGAAAGGCGGATCTGTTAAAGTAGGGGTCTTCCCTTAGAGCAAGGATTTCTGCTGTCACGGTTGCTATAATATCAAAGGAATCCCGGTAGGTGACAAAGGCGGTATCAAGACCCAAAACATCAAATTCTGGTCTTATGTATATCGGACGGTAATCGGAGGGTTTAATGAACTCGGCACCCAAATCAAAGGCAAACTCATCCCTGTCCTTATACAAGGCAGACAAGCCGGTTGCAAGGATTTTTCCTCCGTTTTGAATAAAGTTGTCTATCTTCTCTTTAAGATACTCATCAACCCTTATACTGTCAGGCAGAATCAGAAGCTTGTATTTGTCAAGACTTGCTTCCTGATCCACCACATCAAACAGATACTTGCCCTCAAGCATAATTCTGACAGCCCCCACATCTCCTGAAGAATCCACGGGTGTTTTGTAATAGTTGTGAATGGCTTCTTCTGAAAGGATTGCAATATCGCAAACGCTTTCCACATT
>JAAYLF010000351.1 GCA_012522035.1 Clostridiaceae bacterium | reverse complement strand
TGGAATATGTAAATCCATACGAGAATTTGACGGACGGTAAATGGATGAAAGCAAATTTCCACACCCATGCCGGCACAGGTCCTGGCACATGCGGAGCCAATCCCACCGATGTGGTTGTAAATACATACAAGTATTTGAAATATGATGTGTTATGCATTTCAAACCATGACATATTTACTGATACAAGCAATTATACCGATGACAGGATTTTAATGGTTCCTGGCGTTGAATACTCAAGATCCGAGCACATGCTCACAATTGGTGTTGACAGATCCCTGCATGAGAAGGATCATCAAACCGCAATAGATATAGCCAACGATATGGGAGGCTTTACAGTATTGTGTCACCCAAACTGGGGGAGGAAAGGCTACTGGAGCCAGGAGAAAATGTTGAACCTGAAAGGCTACAAAGGTATTGAGGTATTAAACATGCTCATTTATCGTTTGTCAGGTTCAGGTCTTGCAGCAGATGCTTGGGATTATCTACTCTCAAACTGCAGACTGGTATATGGTTTTGGAAATGATGATTTTCATGCAATTCCTGATGCAGGAAGAAGTTTTACGGTTATATATGCAAAGGAACCAAGCTTTGGAGCAATAAAAGAATCCATAGACAAGGGAAGCTTTTGTGCATCCAGTGGTTTGTATCCCGAGTATCTCCATCTGGAGGACAACATCATAAGAGTAAAGGCAAGATATCCCATTGCAACTTATGTGGATGAGTTTACTTACCGATTCATAAGCGAGAATGGAAAAGTTCTGGATGTGCAGTTTGGAAAAGAAGGAGTGTACAACTTGACTGGTGAGAAGTATGTAAGGGTGGAAGTAATCGGCGAAAACGGAGCAATGCTATACTTTCAGCCAGTTTTTCAAGAGTCCTTTTTGAAATAGAGTATAAAAATCAGGCCCTGACAAAATGTCGGGGCCTTATTCTAGTTAGTCAGCAATTATTTCTTCTTTCTAATCTTTGCAGGAACTGCAGCAAGTCCAAGTAATGTAATCATTGGGAAAAGAGCAAACACATCACCTGTTTCAGGAATTGGCTCTTCTGTTTCAGGTTCCTGTGGAACATCCAATTTTACCATGTCGATTTCCACATTCAAGTCGTCTATGAAAAGAGGATGATCCTTACTTTGATCTCTTGTAGCAAATCCCATAATGCTGTATTCAGCACAAATAAGGGTATTGTTTACGGTAAGCAATACTTCGCCGTTGGCGTCCTTGACTGTGGCAGTCTTTACATATGTTTCGGTGCTCTTGCCAAAATTTGCTATCTGGTCGATATCAGGATATGTAATTGTTTCGCTTGAAAGCTCAATAGTAGCAATCAGGGTGTCGTTTACATAAGCCTTTATAACTGAACCTTCGTCAGCAAAACGAATATTTGTAATTGCGGTTGTCTGGTCGTTTTCTCCCATGATGCTGGAGATATCTATTGTTACAGCCGGGGCCGCTATTTTCTTGGCGGCAGATTCGTCGTATTGTTTTATAACGATTTGCATAACATTTTTTCCATGCAATGGTTTCAGGAAAAGACCAGTTCCGCCAATTGAGCCTGCACCATCAGCTTCAAAGTATTCGGCATTAGGTGCACTCTTGCTGTTTGCAAGGAATCTGTCATGGCTTGACCTTATAAACAAACCAGCATTTGATGAAAGGTTTGTAGCAAGCATTTTCATGTCCACTGTGTACTTTTCCGCCACAGGATAAGCAAATACAGTCTGGAAGTATCCTTTAATTTCAAGATATTTCAGATCTCCGCTTTCTCTCACCGAGGAAATATTGCTTGATGGCCATTCGACAAACCAGTTTTCGTATCTGCCTCTTGCCAGTTCGCCCAGTGCCAGGTCATTGAAAGTCAAGGTGTACTGATTGTTGAACAGAAGATCTGGTTCGTTATATACTTCAATGTTTCTAACTTCAAAAGAGCAGTTTGCGCTGTAGAATCCTATGTTTGCCTCGTTGCCAGGGGTAAAGAAGTCGTATCTGCTTGGGAATGCTGTATCCATAACAACTTCTCCGTCAACAAGCATCATTACATAATTACCCTGTTTCCTGATTTCAAAATGGAATTCGTCACCCGGTTCAAGCGCTCTGTCGAAGCTTTCCTTGGAAAGAGGATAAACGTCGCTCTCATAAACTGCGCCT
>JAAYLF010000350.1 GCA_012522035.1 Clostridiaceae bacterium | reverse complement strand
CTGTATTATTTTATCATATTTGTTTTAAAATGTAAAACTGAAAATGTAATAAAAAGACCCTAACCGAATAAGTTAGGGTTCTTTAAAACGAGTTTCTTAAGTTAATGACATTGGGGCATCTGCGGTATATTTATATCCGGCAATTACATATCTCCAGCAAAGGATATGGAAAACGGTATAGGCGTACTAGTTTGCGACAATGGCCTTTTGAACCTGACTGTAAACATGACTGGAAACATGATTGCATATGCAGGATATGGAGTTGTTTCCGGAAAGGATACAGTACACCTGAATATCACAGGAAATGCTTTCAATGATATAACTCATGATGCGATAGTAATAGACAACTCAAGGGGAAGCATAGTATCGTCAAATACATTCTGGAGATGTAAAAGGACAGTTGTTGGCAGCTACAACGATGAAAGAATAGAGGAAGCTCCAATAATACAGAACAACCAGGAAGGTGATATATAATGAAGAGGACGGATATTAATGTGCGGGATCCATTTGTCTTGGTAGAAGACGATACATACTACATGTTTGGTACAACCATGAGCCTCAAGAAGCAGAAATTCCTCGTATGGAAAAGTAAAGACCTTGAAGAATTTGAAGAGCCAATTATAGCTTTCGATCCTCCTGAAGGATTTTGGTCTGACAGGGATTTCTGGGCACCTGAAGTTCACAAATACAAAGGCAAATACTACATGTTTGCCAGCTTCAAGTCAGAAGCAAAGTGCAGAGGAACCCAGATACTTGTAGCTGACAAAGTAGAAGGACCCTACAAACCCCTTACAGATGAGCCTTACACTCCAAGAAACTGGGAGTGTCTGGATGGAACGTTTTACGTGGAAGAGGGTATACCTTACTCAATATTTGCCCATGAGTGGGTGCAAATAAAAGACGGGACTTTTTGTTTGGTGCAGTTAAGTGGTGATCTGAAAGAAGCTGTTTCAGAACCAAGGACAATCTTAACCGCTTCAGAAGCGCCTTGGATAAGTCCCATTAATGGTGACAGTTATTTAACCGATGGTCCATTTATATACAAGATGAGCGATAGCTCACTTATACTGATATGGTCAAGTTTTTCTGACACAGGTTATACCATAGGCATGGCAAAGTCTACAAATGGAATTAACGAACCCTTTATTCATGTTGACAAACCACTATACAAGGATGATGGCGGTCATGCAATGATTTTTAAAGACCTTAATGGAAACCTCATGCTCACTTTCCATAGGCCAAACACCCTGACACAGGAAAGACCCTTCTTCTTGCAAATTGAAGAGCATGATGGTATTTTAAGAGTAGTACATTGACAACCTCCCCAAACGGTAACGATAACAAAAAAGTTATCTACTGTCTCTGAATACTTATGTCGCAACTCATCCCCACGAGGGGACGGTAACGATGCAAAATATATATTTTTGTGTGATTTGTTCGTTGCAAGCTATCCCCATACGGGGCAGATTATTAAGATAATAATACGGATTTGCTAGTACTAAGGTCAGCATTATTTGACCATGAATGATACTGCAAACAAGACGGATAAAAATAATGTCAGAGATGAAAATGAGAATATATTGGTTTACATAAAAACCATGGTTCTTGGATTAAGCAAGTATATTCTGACAGCATTGGAATTTTGTAAGGCACTATTCTTAACAAACACAGCAATTGCAAATTGAGCAGTATGATGGTATTCTAATTATCATGATAGGAAACATAGAGTGCGAATATGAAGTGATCATGAAAACCCTAGGGGATTCGCACCATATGTAATTAGTGCATTTGTGGTGTTTTTGCTCAAAATCTTGCAAGTTTTTTATACTAAAAAACCTAGGTTCGCACTTTGACAATAAAAAAGCATTGTATAATAAGAAAAAAGGGGCCTTTTTTCAGCCGCTGTCGCAATCTATCCCCACGCGGGGACGGTAATCATATGCAGGAATGGGAGTATCAGCCATATCCAAGTCGCAATCTATCCCCACGCGGGGACGGTAATATTGCGTCTCGAAACGCTTTTTCGCCTTCTATGCGTCGCAATCTATCCCCACGCGGGGACGGTAATAATCTGCATTTTTCCCTCTCCTTTCAATTCCTGTGTCGCAATCTATCCCCACGCGGGGACGGTAATATTATTGCCTTGAACCTTTTCCGATCCGACATATCGTCGCAATCTATCCCCACGCGGGGACGGTAATT
>JAAYLF010000349.1 GCA_012522035.1 Clostridiaceae bacterium | reverse complement strand
TCCATATATAGGTTGACCAGAGTGTCTTCCATGCCCATGACTCTTCCGGTGGAATTGATAATATCGCAAAAGCCGGCATTGCCTACATACAATGCAAGATTCTTGCTTTTGTAATATCTCAAGTTCTCCATGGCTTTGTCATAGTCAAAATCATCGGGACTGGGAACATGAAAATTAGCAATGGTTTCAGGATCGGCATCCTTCAAGGGAAAATCACAAAAGTCATAGTATCCGCCGGCTTCATTTTCCACCCATTTTACATAGAATCCGTATACCGGATTAACTATCCTGCCCTCAAGCTGCTTGAACTTGTTCTCACCCTTGAACGGTGCGTCAATACTTCTCTCATCCGCTCCTATTGCTTGATAGAAAGCTTCAAAATCCGTTGGCAAAACACCAATAAGCCTTGATACCTTTTCATGTATCAATGGGTTGGTAAAGTAGGAAATGGGGACTCTGTCAGGCTTCTCGTACGCAAATGTCCTCAACACCCTTTCTCTTGACGTCATCGTTTCTTTTGCTTTTCTAATCGTCATTGCAATCCTCCCAAACTTTTTAATCAGCAATCTATAACCTGACAAAATACTAACACACCTGCACCCTCATTACAATAACCATATTTATTTGAAAAATGATGGTATATATAATATACTAGAAAAAGTCAGTATAGAAAAATGTGGGGATGAATGGAATGGCAGACACTCCTTTGGAGATAATTCTAAACAAAAGTGTTATGGATTTAAAGGGGATAAGCGTCAAGAAGGCAGCAAGCCTAAGGAAACTGGGCATCAATACTATTGGCGACATAATCATGAATGTTCCCCGCTCCTATGAGGACAGGAGAAACATTAAAAAGATTGCTGATGTCATTGTAGGCGATACAGCAACCGTAATTGGAAAGGTCGTATCTTTTGACCATGTCTTTATCCGCAAAAACCTTACCATTACCTCCGTTCTAATACAGGACGGCACATCAAGTCTTTTTGTAAAATTCTACAACCAGAACTATCTTGAAAAGGTGCTTGTTAAAGGCAGGACTTATCTGTTCTACGGAACGGTTCAGGCAGCATATGAAGGTCCTGTAATGGAAATGCCTGCATTTTCACGTCTTGAAAACAAGGACGAGTTTGCCATAATACATCCCATATACAGTCTGACAAAAGGCGTCTCCCAGTACATGATTCAGAAGCTTGTCAAGGACGTTCTTAATGTGGTAAAACATTTTAAAGACACAATGCCCCCATACATTGTGGACAAGTACCACCTCATGTCCAAGGACGAGGCCATAAGAAACATACATTTTCCAAAGAACGAGGAGTTTAGAAGCAAGGCAAGATTCAGGCTTGCCTTTGAAGAACTTCTTGAGCTGCAGCTTCTTCTTCACTCCATAAAGGAAGATACAATAAGCAATGCCACAGGCATACAGTTTAAAAAGAACAATGCAACAAAAAAATTCATTGAGAATCTGCCTTTTAAATTGACAAATGCCCAGCTTAGAGTCTGGTCCGAAATTGAAGAGGACATGGCTTCGGATAGAATAATGAACAGGCTGGTTATTGGAGACGTGGGCTCTGGTAAGACAATCGTTGCTGTTCTTGCCATGCTTAACGCAATCGTAAACGGATACCAGGCACTCTACATGGCGCCTACCGAGATTCTTGCTGAACAGCATATGAAAACAGTGTCTTCTTTTCTTAATCCCTTGGGCATCAAAACAGGACTGCTCACAGGCTCGCTGCCTGTAGCAAAAAAAAGACAGCTGCTTGAGGAAATAGCATCGGGTCAAATACATTGTGTTGTAGGTACCCATGCCCTGATACAAAGAAATGTTACTTACGATAATGTTGGAATTGTGATTACGGACGAACAGCACCGGTTTGGAGTAAGGCAGAGGGCCCATCTTGCCTCAAAAGGAAAAACTCCCGATGTTCTTGTCATGACCGCAACTCCAATACCCAGAACCCTTGCTTTAATTCTCTATGGAGATATGGACCTGTCCACAATAGATGAGCTTCCTGCAGGCAGAATACCCATAAAAACTTATGCGGTAGACTCCACCATGAGGGATAGAATACTGGCATGGGCAAAAAAGCTGGTTATGCAAAACCAACAAATATACATAGTACACCCTGCGGTTGAAGAATCTGAAAACATGAATCTTCTTTCTGCCACCGAAAACTACAACAAGCTCTCCTCCACCGTCTTCAAGGACATACCAACCGGACTTGTGCACGGCAAAATGTCAGCAAAAGAAAAGGAAGCAGTTATGAGGGATTTTGTTTCAGGCAGAATCAAGATATTGTTTTCAACCACGGTAATTGAAGTCGGAGTGGAGGTGCCGAGCGCAACCCTTATGATTATTGAGAATGCAGAAAGATTTGGTCTTTCACAGCTCCACCAGCTGAGAGGAAGGGTTGGCAGAAACAACATGCAGTCCTACTGTGTGATGATAACCGACAGCAAGACGGATCTGGTAAAAGAAAGAATGACAATTATGGTTAAAACAAATGATGGGTTTAAAATATCGGAAAAGGATCTGGAATTGAGAGGCCCGGGCGATCTTTTCGGTACCCAGCAGCATGGAATACCGGAATTTGCAGTAGCAAATTTGTATGAAGATTTGGACATATTGAAACTTGCCCAGGATGCAGCCTTTGCCATCATGAAGAACAGGCACGACGAACAGACTGCAATGTATGTAAAATCAGTAATCAAGAAGGCGGAAGGTATGTTCCATTTATAATTTATGAATAAATTATGGATTTTTAAATTTGGTATTGATTTTTTAATACATGGTATGATATAATGACTGTTGCTGTTTAAAAAGCAAACAAGGAGGTGGATTTAAATGGCAAAATGCAGTATCTGCGATAAAGGCGTTACGTTCGGTCGTCGAATCAGCATAACACGTTCACAGGTCAGCAGACGTGCGAAAAGAAAATGGAAACCAAATATTAGAAGAGTAAAGATTGTTGATAATGGTACAACAAGATATGCCCATGTTTGCGCATCTTGCTTGAAATCGGGCAGAGTAACAAGAGCCGTTTAATCTACCTGTTGTCAATAGAAGCGTGGTAAAAAAATTTCCCTCTGTTTGGAGAGGGATTTTTTTATTGCCTTCTATTCAGGTGTCCTCTTCATCCTGAAAAGAAACCTTAGGAATGGTGCAACTACTTTTGGAGCTTTAACAACCAGTATCTTCATAGAGATCCCTTCTTCTCTGTTCTCTTGGTATTAATATATTCACAACAGAAAAAAAGTGTGAAATCTTCTAGCTTTGGAGCATATACATTACCGAGGTGATATATATGTTTCGAAGCTTGACGGTAAAGGCCTTTTTATCAAAAAAGCCTTTAAAAAGAATAATTGTAACCTTCAGTCTGGTAGTAGCCATATGGCTGTTGTTGATTGCATTCTTCATTTACATTGAAAATCATCAAGCGTATGTAGTTTCGGTAGACGACCTTTCCGTCTCCTTTCCGGCAAAAATCCATGTTACCGAACCGGGCAGCATTGCAGCTGCCATAATATATAAAGAATACAAAAGCAGCAACAATGAATTCTGGGCCAGATTTCCGCAAGCATTTCAACTAAGGGAGGAATTGTTTGAAGGCAGGGATATAACGTATCACCTTAATATACAAGGGAGTGATGGAATTCGCGGTTATGTTCAAACATGGCAGCTTGACACAACCATGCAGGATTTTCTTAACAATGCAAGAAAGTACAAGTCCCAATCGGTTTATGATTTTGAACAGAAAGAAATCCAGCTTGGCAACAATATCAAAGGATACAAATGGTGTTATTCAGTAAAAAGCCAGGATGGAGACATAGTTGCTCGGCAAGCTTTCATCTCCAAACCCGGCTCTTCCAAAATGTATGTTATTACACTTTATACTCAAAAAAGCATGTACTCAGATGACTTTGAAAAACTCTATGATGATATCCTCTACTCGGTAAGATTACGATAATAATCGCAGTGCTCTTTTATGACGCAGATTTCACATTTGGGATTTCTGGCACTGCATACCGCCCGTCCATGGTAGACAAGCTGATGGCAGAATCTTGCACTTCTATCAGGCGGGAGTATTCTGGCAAGGTCCATCTCGATTTTTTGAGGGTCCTTGTGTTCTGAAAGACCTATTCTGTTGGACAGCCTTTTTGCGTGCGTATCTACAACCACCGCAGGCTTGTTGTACACATCGCCCAGAATAATATTTGCAGTCTTCCTCCCTACCCCGGCAAGGGTCAGCAAATCCTCCACGTTGTCGGGGACAACGCAATTGTATACATCCCGCAATCTCTTGCAGCATTCAATGATGTTTCTTGCCTTGTTCCTGAAAAAACCCGTGGAACGTATGTACTCTTCCAGCTCAAGAACATCCGCTTCTGCAAAGGCATTACAGTCAGGGTACCTTTTAAAAAGGGCAGGTGTCACCAGATTCACCCTTGCATCCGTGCACTGTGCTGCAAGAATCGTCGCTATCAAAAGCTGAAGCGGGTCGCTGTGCCTAAGGGTACAGCCCGCTTCAGGATAGGCTTCTTCAAGAAGTTCCATTATCTTATTTATATCTTTCACTGTGCCTCATCCAATACTACTTTTAATTCTATTTCCTTCTCAGAGCTTGGTCTGAACACTTTTATGGTTACCTCATCGCCAGGAGCAAACTTCAAAAGTTCCTTCCTGAGCTCATAGAAATTGTTGACTCTGTTTCCTGCAAACTCGACAATTATGTCATTCTCCCTCATGCCTGCCTTGTCAGCAGCAGAGCCCCTCATAACCTGGTACACAAGGGCTCCCACCGGATATCCATACTGTCTTGCTATTGTATTGTTGTAGTTGGTGTTTACAGTTACACCAAGAGCAGGCCTTATGACAATCCTGTCTCTTATGAGTTTTTCAACAATATCCGCTATCGTGTTAGATGCAATTGCAAAGCCCATGCCTTCATAGTCGGTAGATACAATCTTAATTGCTGATATGCCTATCAGTTTTCCTTCACTGTTAAGCAGCGCGCCACCGCTGTTTCCAGGGTTTATAGCAGCATCGGTTTGAATCAAATCGTACGCGGAGGAACCGCTGCCCATTACTATATTCCTGTTAACACCACTGATTATGCCTTTACTCACCGAGTTCATGAATTCAAGTCCGCCCGGGCTTCCTATTGCTATTGCAATATCCCCTACCATGACCTCGTCGGAATCTGCAAACTCTACGGGAGCAAGACCTGTAACATCAATTTTCAGAACTGCCAGATCCGTAACAGTGTCGTAACCTACAATGCTTGCAACAAAGAACTCGGACAAATCAGTCTTCAGGTACACCCTTACTTCGTAATTTGGCATTACGTCTCTCGTTTCCGGACTGAGTGCTTTCTCAATAACGTGGGCGTTGGTTATGATATAGCCATCTTCGGAATATATTACTCCCGAACCTTCACCAATAACCTGGACCTGTATATCCCAGAAAACACCCGAGGTCTTTACCACCTGTATGCCAACCACCGACCTGGCAGCTTTGGCATAAACTGCAGTTGAAATGGAATCCACATTGCCTGCTTCAATGTTAATAGGTGGTCCGTTGTCAATTATTATTGTATCGCCATTCTTTTTGTTGTTGGTTCTGCCTGCCAGAGATTCAATCAGTGTATTGCCAAAAATACTGAAAACGACAGAGGCCATGAAACCTATCAACGCAAATATGAACGCTATGACAACAACGGTTGCAATGGAAACTCCTTTTTGGGACGAGTCATAAGTACGGGCAATCTGTACCTTTTGTCTTCTTCTTTCTTCCTTTTCCCTTCTTTTGGCTTCCTTGAGCTCCTGCTTTAGCTTCCTTATGTTCTCGATATAGTATTCCAGGTCGGGTTGTGTCTGTTCTTCCTGCTTCTCTATTTCAACCACATTCTCGCTATCGCCATTTTCAATAACCACATCATCAGTTATTTCTTCCTTCATGTTGTCGTCCTCAAACATGTTCATATTGTTTCCTCCTTTTTCATTTTTTTCATTGTAGTAATTCCATTTTACCATATAGTGAACCAACAATGAAAAATTGTGTCTTAAGAGTGTTCTTTTGGCGGCCTTGCCACTGTAAATGTAAACTTGGAACCTTTTCCAAGACTGCTTTCAACCTTTATATCCTGATTGTGTGCAATCAGGATTTTCTTTACTATGGACAAGCCAAGACCTGTGCCTTTCTTGTCCTCGCTTCTGGATTTGTCGGATTTGAAAAATCTTTCAAAAATCATCGCCTGATCTTCTTTTGAGATACCTATTCCGTTATCCTCCACAGTTATCTCTACTTTGTCTTTCAATCTCTTTGTATATACTTTTATCCTTCCGCCCTTTGGTGTGAACTTTATGGC
>JAAYLF010000039.1 GCA_012522035.1 Clostridiaceae bacterium | reverse complement strand
GTGGAGTCTCGAGCCTTCTGGACCTTATTAATATTGCCCATTTGTTGAAATCTGCCAGAAGGACTCTTGATTATGCTCCATACAGCGAGGAAAGTGATAATGTCATATGCGACATGATTTCAAGGCTAACTGCAATCAGGGGGCTTGAAGAGAGAATATACAGGGCTGTAATCTCTGAAGAAGAAATGGCGGATGATGCAAGTCCAAAGCTTTTTGACATAAGGCGTCAGATACAGTCAAGACAGCTTGCTATAAAGGACAAGCTTAATGATATTGTCAGGTCTTCCAAGTATTCAAAGATTATTCAGGAACCTGTAGTAACCATGCGAAGTGACAGATACTGTATTCCTGTGAAAATTGAACATCGGTCAGAGCTTCCGGGAATTGTGCATGACACCTCCTCCTCGGGACAAACCTTGTTTGTAGAACCAGCTTTTGTTGTGGAGGAGAATAATAGAATCAGGGAGCTTAGAGTTCAGGAAAATGAAGAAATACAAAGAATACTGTATGAGTTTTCGCAGGAAGTTGCCGAAAACAGTCAAATCCTTTTAAGCAATTTGGAAATACTGTCATATCTTGATTTTACCTTTGCTAAAGCCAGACTTGCCAATGAGATGAAAGCCATCAAACCTCAAATCAACGACAAGGGATATATTAACATCATAAATGGCAGACATCCTTTGATAGACAAAAATGTTGTTGTTCCAATATCCATACACCTTGGTAAAGATTTTAATACCTTGGTGATTACAGGACCAAATACAGGAGGAAAAACAGTAACATTAAAAACAGTAGGACTATTCACATTAATGATGCAGGCAGGCTTGATGGTACCTGCAGATGAAGGCTCCACATTGTGTGTATTTGAGAATGTGTTTGCAGATATTGGTGACGAGCAGAGCATAGAGCAAAGCCTAAGCACATTCTCGTCACATATGAAAAACATAGTTGAGATACTGAATAAATGTGATGACAGATCCCTTGTTTTGTTTGACGAACTTGGAGCAGGAACAGACCCAACGGAAGGATCGGCACTGGCAATGGCCATACTGGAATGTGTTCATCAATTGGGAGCTAGAACCATTGCTACAACGCATTACAGTGAACTCAAGATATTTGCGCAGACCAACAAGGGATACGCAAATGCCAGCTGTGAATTTGATGTTGTTTCCTTAAGACCAACGTACAGATTGCTGATAGGCGTTCCTGGAAAGAGCAATGCTTTTGCTATTTCAAAAAGAATCGGCCTTGACGATAGGATTATTGAAAGGGCAAAGGAATTCTTGACCAGTGAGGATATCAGGTTTGAGGACATGCTACTTAGCATTGAGACAAATAGAAAGATAATTGAAGAAGACCGGTATGAAATTGAAAAACTGAAGAATGAAATAAAGAGGCTTGAGAGAGAAATCAGCAAGGAGAAGGAAGAGATAATAAAGACCAAAAATGAGATTCTTTCAAAAGCCAGATATGAGGCAAGGGAAATACTTAACAGGGCAAGGATTACATCCGACCGGCTGCTGGAGGATATTAGAAAGGCCTCAAAGGAAATTGAAAAGGACTCTCTCAGAAAAGCGGAAGATTTGCGGACTTCTCTTGTAGATTTACAGAACGAGCTTGAAGGAAGCATAGAAGACAGCATTGTTAAAGACGAGTCCGAGCCTCCTTACAACCTAAGGGAAGGCGATACTGTAAGAATCTTAAGTCTTAACAACAAAGGAACTGTACTGAGTACTCCGGACAAAGACGGAAAGGTTTATGTACAGGTAGGAATAATGAAGGTTTATGTTCCATTGGAAGACTTGAGACTTGTTGAAGAGAAAAAGGAAAAAGAAAAATCAATCACCAGATCCAATGTAAGCTCAAAATCCCTGTATATCAAAGCTGAAGTTGATGTAAGGGGTCTTACAGTGGATGAGGCGACAGATATTATCGACAAACATATAGACAATGCATTGGTGGCAAACCAAAAACAGTTCAGTATAATACATGGAAAGGGCACTGGCGCATTGAGAAGAGGTATTCACAAGTACCTTGAGACTAACAAAAACGTGAAAAGCTGGAGACTGGGCGTCTTTGGCGAAGGAGATACAGGAGTTACGGTAGTAACGTTAAATTGACAATTTAAAGGCTTGAACATACAATATTTTAGGGAGGTTTCATATGAGTGACACAATGAAAGGTCTTAAAAGAACCATAATGAATGGATATATATCTGAAAAGAATATAGGGGAAACAGTTGTTCTGACAGGATGGGTTGCTAAGGCAAGGAATTTGGGCAGCCTGATTTTTGTAGACCTTAGGGACAGAACAGGCATAGTACAGCTTGTATTCGACAGCACCGTGGATGAGGAAATATTTAAAAAAGCTGAAAAGATCAGAAATGAATACGTTCTGTGTGTAAAAGGTGTTGTCAGACCTCGTGGGAAAGAAGCAATAAATCCAAAAATGGCAACAGGAATGATTGAGGTTTGTGTAGATGACCTTAGGATACTCAGCGAGGCAGAAACTTCTCCGATTCATGTTGATGACAAGGCAGTTACAGGTGAAGTAAACAGACTTAAGTATAGATACCTTGACCTTAGAAAGCCTTCCATCCAGAAAAACCTCATACTCAGACATGAGGTGGCAAGATACGCAAGAAACTTTTTTGCTGATAACGGATTTTTGGAAATAGAGACACCCATGCTTTCAAAAAGCACACCCGAGGGTGCAAGGGACTATCTTGTACCCAGCAGGATACATCATGGCAAATTTTATGCTCTGCCTCAATCTCCTCAATTGTATAAGCAACTGCTGATGGTGGCAGGTTTTGACAGATACATTCAGATAGTAAAATGTTTCAGGGACGAGGATCTGAGGGCAGACAGACAACCGGAGTTTACGCAGATTGACCTTGAGATGTCCTTTGTAGATATGGATGATGTAATGTCAATAAATGAAGAGTTCTTGAAAGGGCTTTTCAAAAAAGTGATGGGAGTAGATGTGGAAACTCCATTCAGAAGAATGTCCTACAAGGAAGCAATGGATAAGTACGGCACTGACAAGCCCGATACCAGGTTTGGCATGGAGCTTAAGGATATCTCATCTTTTGCCGAAAACTGCTCTTTTGGTGTTTTCAAGGACACTGTAAAGAACGGCGGGTGTGTAAAATTGATATCCGCCAGCGGTGCAGGATCCTTCTCCAGAAAGGAAATTGACAAACTTGTTGAGTTTGTAAAATTCCATGGTGGAAAAGGCATGGCCTGGATTATCAATGGCGAAAACGAAACAAGATCCTCCTTGGGCAAGGTTTTAACAGAAGAGGAAATTAAAGAAATAATCAATCTGGCAGAAAGCAATGTAGGAGATTTGGTATGTATCGTAAGTGACAAATGCGACGTTGTTAATACTGCATTGGGTGCCTTAAGATGCCATATCGCAGAGAAACTTGGCATAATACCAGATAAATATGAGTTTTTATGGGTAACAGATTTTCCACTTTTTGAATACAGTGAAGAAGAAGATAGATATGTTGCAAAGCATCATCCCTTTACAATGCCTGTTGATGAAGATATCGACATGATTGAGACCAATCCGGAAAAGGTCAGAGCAAAAGCCTATGACATTGTCTTGAATGGTTATGAAATAGGTGGAGGAAGTATAAGGATATATGATAATGCGCTGCAAAAAAGAATGTTCAAGGCTCTTGGATTCAGCGAGGAAGATGCTTATGAAAGATTTGGATTCCTGCTGGATGCCTTCAGATATGGAACACCACCTCATGGTGGAATGGCCTATGGACTCGACAGGCTTGTCATGATTATGGCTAATTGTGATAATATAAGGGATGTAATAGCATTTCCGAAGGTGCAGAATGCATCTTGTCTGATGACCGGAGCTCCAGGTACGGTCGAAGAGAAGCAATTGAAGGAGCTGAACATTAAAATAGTAGAAGAATAAAATTGATTAGGATGATTGGGATTCATGATGGACATTGTGCATATAGGGCTTGATGTAGGCTCTACTACTGTGAAAATTGTCATTTTAGATAGAAAAAAAGAATTATTGTACGACAAGTATCAGAGGCACTACTCTGATATTCGCCGTACAATTTACGATATGCTGAAAGAGGCTTTGATTAAGTTTAAGGACTATCATGCCACAATCAAGCTGACCGGTTCCGGCGGTATGTTGGTGGCTGAGTGGCTTGGTTTGCCTTTTGTGCAGGAAGTTGTTGCTTCATCCGAAGCAGTAAGGCGCTTGATTCCACAAACAAATGTTGCTATTGAGTTGGGTGGGGAAGACGCAAAAATTACGTATTTTGATGATCCTGTTGAGCAGCGAATGAACGGTACCTGCGCAGGCGGAACCGGAGCCTTTATAGATCAAATGGCAATTCTTTTAAAGACTGACGCAGCAGGACTGAACGAGTATGCAAAGAATCATACGATTATTTATCCTATTGCAGCAAGATGCGGTGTGTTTGCGAAAACAGACATACAACCGTTGCTGAATGAAGGAGCTTTAAAGGAAGACATCGCAGCTTCCATATTTCAGTCTGTTGTAAATCAAACTATCAGCGGTCTTGCATGCGGAAGACCTATAAGGGGAAATGTTGCTTTTCTTGGCGGACCACTAAATTATTTGTCCGAGCTAAGAAAGCGCTTTATTGAGACATTGGAACTAAAAGATGAACAGGTAGTCTTTCCCAAGAACAGCCATCTTTTTGTTGCTATGGGGGCAGCTTTTTCCTCGGAAGATATGGAACCTGTGGCAATAAAGGATATTCTCGAAAAACTCGATCATGTTTTGAGTATTCAAGCTGATGAAATTACAAGACTTAGACCG